>CBFDBL010000256.1:0-8186 GCA_965603035.1 uncultured bacterium | reverse complement strand
TTCGCCCTCACCGTGGGCTGCTGGCGCCCGCGCCACGGCGGCATCCACCCCGAGGCGCTCTTCGGGAACCCGCGCTGGGGCTACGTGGCCGTCGCGAGCGCCCGCGCAGGCTTCCTCGAGGCCGTCAGCGACGAGCCGACCGACCCCGTGCCCCACTACCGCTTCACCTGGCCCACGCGCCGGGAGGTCGAGCGCTTCGTGGCCTCGGGCTACGAGAACCTCTACGAGCCGGTGTGGACGGCACACCTGTGGCCCGTGCCCGACGCGATCAAGGACGACCACCTCAAGGCCTACGTCGAGAACCAGACCGGCCTGTCGTACCTCATGGCCGGCCTGCTCCGCACCTACTGGGTCGAGCCGCTGCCGCCCGACAAGGTCGGCGAGGACCCCAAGGAGCGGCGCGAGGTGCCCGGCCTGCTGGCCGGGATGGGCCTCCGCGCCGGCGACCCGCGGATGGACAGGAACGTCCAGCACTAGGAGCGCCCGCCATGCGCGCGAGCCATCGGCCATCGGCCATGGGCAGGCGGCCATGCCGCGGCGCCATGGCCTCGGAGCTGGCGCTGCTCGTGCTGTTCGTCTACGTGCCGCTCATGGTCGGTGCCATGTACGTCGCGTGGCTGGCCATGGCGCGGGAGCGCGTGCACGAGGCCAACCACTACGCGGTGCACAAGGCGGGGGACCAGAGCGAGCTGGCAGTCGAGCGTGGCGGGGTGTCGCGCGAGTTCTTCCGCGAGTTCGCCGGCGAGGTGACGGTGCGGGAGCGCGCGGGCGACGAGCCCGAGGTGCCCGCGCCGCGCGAGATCCGCGACCTGTTCGAGGAGTACGCCAGGTCGTTCGACTGGCGCAAGGAGGTCTGGCACCGGGACACGCCGCAGCAGCCGCGCGCCTGGGGCGGCTTCACCCTGGGCGGCGGGGGCGTGAGCTACGACGAGCAGGTGCAGCCCGGCCGGCCGCCGCGCGACCCCTGGCTCGAGATCCAGGAGGGGACGTCGTACGCCCACGCCTTCGAGGCCCGCGAGGTCGAGCAGCTCGGCCTGCTCGACGACGAGATCCCCGAGGGCCTGGGCGAGCACATGGTGGACTACCTGAAGCGCCAGGAGGCCCAGGCCCTCTACCGCCACCGCTGGATCCACGACCGCCGGCCCCTCGTGGCCGGCCGGCACGACGAGCGGGGCTGGAACCTCCAGGTGCCCGCCGCCGACGTGTCGAGCCGCGACCTCTGGCGGCCCGAGGCCGCCACCCGCGGCACCAAGGTGCGCATGGCGCGCGACCAGATGCCGCCGGGCGCCTGGGTGCGCTCGAGGCTCGGCTGCCCCAGCGGCTTCCCCGGCTACGAGCCCGACAGCGACTTCATGCATCCGAAGTAGGGGCGTGCCTTTCCTGAGTAGAGGATCCGCGATGACAGCCTCAGCCCCCACGCGACGATGGCTGCGAGCCGGCGACGGCGAGCGCGGCCAGGCGCTGGTGTTCGGCGCCCTGACGCTCTTCATGCTGGCCTGCTTCGTCATCTTCATCGCCGACCTGTCCGTGGTCACGAGCACCCGCATCCAGATGCAGAACGCGGCGGACGAGTGCGCCTACGCCGGCTCGCTCTACGAGGCCAACGTGGTGAGCTCGGTGGCCTACCTCAACGAGGCCATGGCCTGGATGTACTACGACGCGCTCCGCTACGCCGTGGACACGACGCTCACGGGCACCCTCGCCAACCTCAGCCGCTACGGCGACTACCACCCCGGCCCCAACCCCGGCAACGAGCTGGTCTGGCGCGACTACGACGAGGACGCGCCGGCGTGGTCGGGCAGCCCCGTCGCCGTCTACGACGTCGCCTACCAGCGCGCGCGCGAGAACGTGCCCGAGATCGAGCGCACCCTCGCGCTCTTCAGCCGCTGGGAGTGGGGCATGGCGCTCTCGTGCGCCGAGCTGGTCACCATGGAGGTGAACCGCGTGGCTCTCAGCCACGGGATCGACGCGATCGCGATGTACCCGAAGGTGGACTTCTTCCCCGGCAACGGCGTGCAGTTCGACCTCCACATCCTGAAGCTGATGGAGGGCGGGCAGCACGTGGGCTGGCGGGTGTGGAGCGACGATCCGCCCTTCTACGTCGAGGCGCGGCGGCTCGGCGTGTTCCACTGGCTCATCACGAACACCAACCGCGACACCTACGAGATCGAGCGGCTGAGCCAGGACCCGCAGACCTACCGCGTGGACACGCCCGCGCGCGAGATCAAGGTCGAGCAGATCGACCCCGACGAGCACATCAAGCTCGAGATGAAGGACAAAGAGAACGGCGAGATGACCTACATCGACGCCCGTTACTTCGAGAACCTCGGCTGGGCCGTGTCCATGAGCAACGACGACCAGGCCATCGACTACGTGCCTATGGGCCGCGACGACGGCTACTGGATCCGCGTGACGGACAAGACCTCCGGCGAGGTCAGCGAGGCCGGCATCCGCCGCGACCCCGACACGGGCAAAGTCCAGCAGTGGTCGGGCTCGAGCTGGCAGGACGTGCCCGGCCAGCGCGACAGCGTGAGCGTCGGCGGGGTGGACGTGAACGTCCAGGTCGACAGCCGCATCCACCTCGGCGACGACTCGTGGTTCAACCCGCCCAACACCCTGCACCTGCCGGAGATCGACTACCACATCCCCAACGTGTTCCGCATGGGCGACGTGTGGGTCACGCTGATGGAGGAGACGGCCCGCATCGACGCGCTCGTCCGCATCCCCGTCCCCGGCGGAAGCAGGACCCTGCGGTTCAGCGTGGACGAGAGCAGCCTCGAGGAGCTCAACATCTACGGGCTCATGGGCATCACCTACAACGTGCCCCACAGCGCCGACTGCAAGTGGCACGCCAGCCGCGACGGCGACGAGCGCGACCGCCTGTGCCGCGACTGCCAGCTCCTCGAGGGCCACTGCGACAGCCCCGAGAGCGAGGAGACCGAGTGGACCTACCAGTTCCGACTCGGCAAGCCCTACTTCATCAAGGAGGACCTCCGGCGGTTCGCCCACCACGCCATCTGCGACCGCGACCCCTTCGCGCGCTCCCACGACTTCCAGTACCCCGAGTGGACCGACTGGTACGACATCGCGGCGGGCGAGCCGCGGGGCAAGGAGTACTACCAGACGCGCCCCCAGTGGGGCGCCCGCCCCAACTACGACCTCGACGGCGACGGCGAGCTCGACTCGGTGCGCGTCTACGCCTCCGACCGCTGGGGCCTCAACCGCGACGCCAGCCGCGACTTCGACCCCTACTACCAGAAGACCAAGCCCTGGAACCTCGCCGACCTCGGCCAGGCCACCGCCAAGTTCGCCCCGCCCGTCCGGCTCAGCGAGGACTTCTTCTTCTACGGCCTCACCGTCGGCTGCTGGAACGACACCCGCAAGCACCGCACCAGCCACCTCACGCTGTTCCGCAACCCCGACTGGGGCATGATGACGGCCGCGACCGCCCGCTGCGGCTTCCTCGAGCGCGACAGCGACAACCCCAACGACCGCGGCCAGCACTACCGATTCACCTGGCCCTACCCCGAGCAGGTCGAGCGCTTCGTCAACGCCGGCTACGAGAACCTCTACGAGCCGGTCTGGACCGCTCACCTGTGGCCCGTGCCCGACGCCATCCGCAGCGAGCACATCCGCGCCTACGTCGAGAACCAGACCGGCCTGTCCTACCTCGTCCACGGGCTGCTGCGCACCTACTGGTACGAGCCCAGGCCGCCCGACAGGATCGGCGAGGAGCCGCGCCTGCGCGACGACGTCAACCACTTCCTCAGCAAGATGCACCTCAACGGCGACAGCACCCGGATGGACGAAGTCATCCAGCACTAGAGGTGACCCGATGAGATCCTCACTCGACACTCGACGCCTGACGCTTGCCGCTCGGCGTCGCCGCCGCGGCGCCGTGGCGGCGGAGATGGCCCTGCTCGTCTTCTTCGTCTACGTGCCGCTCATCATCGGCGCGCTGCACATCGCGTGGCTGGCCACCGGCCGCCAGCGGGTCCACGAGGTCAACCACACCGCGCTCTTCGCCCACGGCGACCAGAGCGAGGCGCTGGCCGAGCGCGGCGCGATGGAGCGCGAGTTCTTCCGCGAGTTCACCGGCAGCATCGAGGTCGCCGAGCGCGACACCGACGAGCCCGACGTGCCCATGGACGACGAGCTGCGCGAGATGTGGGAGGAGTTCCGCAAGCCGATCCACTACAAGAACGTCTCGGCGCACGGCAGCTTCCACCTCCAGGGCAACAGCGTCGTCTACCGCGAGAGCGTGCACGTGGACGAGGGCTTCCGCGTGCGGCCCGAGGGCCAGTGCGTGGACGACTGGAACCTGCTGGCCGACAACATCCCCGAGAACGTCACCGACCTGCTCCAGGAGTACATGATCCGCCGCGAGGCACACTCGTTCTACCAGCACCACTGGGTGCACGACCGCGACGAGGTGATCCGCGGCGGCGGCGGCGTCGGGGGCCTCAACATCCAGGTCCCGACCAGCGAGGTCAGCGAATACTGGACCCCCGAGTGCGCGATCCGATGGCTCGAGCAGCGCCAGGCGCGCGACTCGGTGCCGCCCGGCCTCTCGGAGCGCCGCGTCGTCGGCGCGCCCGGCCAGTTCCCCGACGCCGAGCCCAGCTTCGACTACTGGCACCCCTGCGAGGGGCCCGCCGAGGACGATCCGCCCGAGGAGTGAGACCGAACCCCGTCCCCATGGAGGGACCCAGGCCATGAAGCTCGACAAGCCCGTCATCGTCACCTACGGCAAGCGGGTGCTCCTGATCGCCGCGGTCGCCGCCGTGGTGCTCGCCGCCGGCTACCGCCGGAGCCGCGCGCGGCTCGGCGCCGGCCGGCCCACCTGGGGCGGCCCGCCGCTCGTGCAGGCCGACCTCGGCTTCCCGCCGCTCCCGGGCTCGAAGCTGCTCCGCTCCTACGAGGTCGAGTTCAACGGTCAGCGGACGCCCTTCGCCATGTTCCGCAGCAAGCTCACCGCGCGCGAGGTCGTCGGCCAGTTCGAGGAGCGCTACGACGTGCCCGAGGGCGAGGTGAAGCCGACCGAGGGGAACATGGTGCGGGTCGTCACCCGCGACTACTGCCTGGCCGGCGCGGTGGACAGCGCGGGCGAGACGGTGGGCCTCGTGGCCTTCGACGACCCCAAGGCTGGGGGGTGCACCTTCTTCATCGGCCGCGGCGGCGGGGCCGACGAGGGCTGGCGCCACGGCGACGTGCCCGGCGACGAGGTCCCCGGCATCCCGCGCCCGCTGCGCGCCCGGCGCATCTTCTGCATCGACGGGCTCGGCGGCATCCCCTCGCGGCTGCTCGTCTACGAGGGCTGGGGCGCCATCTCCGACACCGTCGAGCGCTTCGCCAGCGAGATGCCCAGGGCCGGCTGGACGCGCAACGCCGACGCCGAGCGCATCCTGGCCAGCAAGCTCCGCGGCAGCGTCCTGTCGTTCACCAAGGGCACGAAGCGCGCCATGGTCTACATCGAGCGCGACGAGGGGAGCAACAAGGTCCGCACCGCCGTCGCCTACACCATCAAGGCCTGGCTCCCGCCCGACCGGGGCATCTAGCCCGCCCTGCAAGGGGGCTCGGGGCGCGGACGGGCTTGGACAAGCTGAGCCGCATTCGCTAAGATGAGGGCGCGCGGCCGCGGTGGGCCGCCAGGCCGGACCCCCAGGCGAGGACCCCGAGGCACCCGGACAAGGAGAGCTTCATGCGCACGAAGATCGCGTTGCTGTTTGCCGTCGTGCTCGGCATCCTGGCCGTGCTCGGCATCCAGGCATACCTGAGCGGCGAGCGGGACAAGCTCCGCGAGGGCGCCACCTACGTCTCCATCGCCGTCGCCCGCGAGACACTCCAGCCGGGCACCCTGCTGAAGCCGACCCACATCGACGAGCGCCGCGTGGACGAGGCCGCGGTGACCGACAGCCACATCCTCTGGGACCAGGCCAAGCCCTACATCGGCCGCCAGCTCACCCGCAAGGTGCCCGCCAACCGCGCACTGCTCCACGACTACTTCCTCACCCCGCCCGCGCTCGAGGAGTTCGCGGCGAAGAAGGTCGACATGAAGATGCGGGCCATCACCATCGGCACCGACCAGATCGCCGGCGTGGCAGGCCTCATCACCCCCGACAGCCGGGTGGACATCGTGGGCACCTTCCGCATCGCGTCGCGGGGCCCCGAGAGCGCGGCCACCGTCGTCACGAAGGTCATCGCCCGCAACGTCCGCATCCTGGCCGTGGACAACCGCACCGACGTGCGCATCCCCGTGCGCGGCGGCCGCCTCGGCAGCGCACGCGACCAGGGCTACAGCTCCGTCACCGTCCACGTCACCGCCCTCGAGGCCTCGCTGCTCGTCTTCGCCCAGCAGACCGGCAAGCTCACCTTCTCGCTCCGCAACCGCGAGGACACGGGCTACCCCGAGATCACCGACGTCACCTGGAGCCAGTTCGAGGCCATCATCGCCGCGGCCGGCCGCGAGCGCAAGGACTGGCTCGAGCGCCAGCCGAGCCGCACGCCGCCGCGCTAGGCCGCGCCCGGCGCCCGCGCGACGCGCACAGCGGGCGGCAGGGTCGAGAGCAAGACCACGAGGGGACGCAAGGGTGGCGCTATGCCCTGGCTCGAGATAGTAGACCGCGACACGGGCGCCAAGCAGCGCGTCGCCGTCAGCAAGGCGAGCTTCGTCATCGGCAAGCTCGCCACCAGCGACCTGTGCCTCGACAAGACGAACATCTCCCGCGCCCACTGCCAGATCGTCAACCTCAACGGCAACTACATCATCCGCGACCTCGGCAGCCGCAACGGCACCTACATCGAGGGCCGGCGCATCAGCAGCGAGGTCCCCCTCCACGAGGGCTCCCGCATCGATCTCGGCGCCATCCACCTCGTCTTCCACCTCGCGGAGGCCGGCGACACCGACGCCGAGCCCGAGCCCGGCACCAGGGCGGTGCAGGCCGCCGGCAGCGACGGCGTGCCGGCGACGACCCGCCAGGACGGCCGCCGGCTGGTCCCGCCCGCGCTCAAGAAGAAGATCCACGAGCGCCTGCTCGTCGACCTCGATCTGCGGCACACCGACATCACCGAGCACACCGAGGAGGAGCTGCGCGTCAAGGCCGAGCGCGTGGTCCGCAACGTCGTGGCCACCATGGGCGACGACATCCCCGTCTGGCTCCCCCAGGGCCAGCTCATCAAGGAGGTCGTGGACGAGGCCGTCGGCCTCGGCCCCCTCGAGGACCTGCTGCGCGACGGCGAGATCGACGAGATCATGGTCAACGACTGGGACAGCATCTACGTCGAGCGCCACGGCAAGCTCGAGCTCACCGACAAGAGCTTCACCGACCGCGCGCAAGTCGTCCACATCATCCGACGCATCATCGCCCCACTCGGCCGCCGCATCGACGAGAGCAGCCCCATGGTCGACGCGCGCCTGCCCGACGGCTCCCGCGTCAACGCCATCATCCACCCACTCGCCCTCACAGGCCCCACCCTCACCATCCGCAAGTTCAGCCAGGTCCCCTTCACCGACCAGGACCTCATCGGCTTCGGCAGCCTCAACCAGCAGATCGTCGATTTCCTCAAGCTCGCCGTCAAGTACCGCAGCAACATCCTGATCAGCGGCGGCACCGGCTCGGGCAAGACCACCCTGCTCAACGTCGTCTCCGCCTTCATCTCCGACGACGAGCGCATCGTCACCATCGAGGACGCCGCCGAGCTCAAGCTCCAGCAGCCCCACGTCGTCAGCCTCGAGGCGAAGCCGGCGAACATCGAGGGCGAGGGCGCCATCCCCATCCGCGAGCTCGTCCGCAACTCGCTCCGCATGCGGCCCGACCGCATCATCGTCGGCGAGTGCCGAGGCGGAGAAGCCCTCGACATGCTCCAGGCCATGAACACCGGCCACGACGGCTCGCTCACCACACTCCACGCCAACTCCGAGCGCGACGCCATCGCCCGACTCGAAACCCTCGTCCTCATGGCCGGCATGGAGCTGCCCTCACGAGCCATCCGCGAGCAGGTCGCCTCCGCCATCGACTTCATCGTCCACGAGTCCCGCTTCACCGACGGCACCCGCAAGATCGAGGGCATCAGCGAAGTCACCGGCATGGAGGGCGACGTCGTCACCATGTCGCCCACCTACGAATTCAGGCAGACCGGCTTCGGCAAGGGCGAAGGCACCGTCGGCTTCCATGGCGCCGGGGGTG
>CBFDBL010000255.1:0-8208 GCA_965603035.1 uncultured bacterium | reverse complement strand
CGCGTTCACACTCACCAATGGCAGGACGGTCACGCTGCTCCCCGAGACGACGTCGATGCGCGTCCTCGAGAGGGCGGGCGGCGTCGTCTATGCGTTCACCTGCCGCCTGCGGATCGACGGCCACGCTGTCGAGCTGCGGCGCTACGTGGGCAGCCAGGAGAGCTTCTACGAGCCGCCCGTCGTCAACGGCGTGCGCCTCTGGCTCGACGCCGTCCGCGCCATCTTCGACCGCATCCCGATGCGGAAGATCGAGGAGCAGCGCGTGCCGCACAAGGGCGTGCGCCTCGCCGTCCAGGACGCCACCCTCCCCGACTGCCCGCAGCCGATGCGCCCGTGGTACCGCAACGACCGCGGCTTCATCGACGTCGCCGACTGCTACAACGGCGACGACTGCTGGCTCGGCGCCTACCTCGGCCGCGCCTGCCACGGCGGACTCGACATCAACCACCCCAAGGGCGACCCGCTCTGGGCACCCATCGACTTCGACGACCACTGGCTCTTCAACAGCCTCGCCGCAGGCCACAACAACAACCGCTGGCGAGGCGTCCGCCGGTGGCCCAACGGCGAGACCTGGGCACTCCAGACCCACCACATCGTCAAGCTCCTCGTCCCCGAGCACACGCCGCTGAAGGCCGGCGCACACTACGCCTCGGCCGCAGGCGTGCACGTCGGCTCCCACAACCACACCCACTTCGTCTTCAAGGTCACCCCCGCTGAGGGCGGCCCCGAGATCCACCTCGACCCCTGGATCCTCTTCTGGCAGATCTTCGAGACCCGCAGCGCCGCGGCGGGCGCCCTCCGCGCCGCCATGGGGCCCCTGGCCCCTGCCAGGACTGGCGAGGCCGTCGCCTTCTCGGCCGAGGGCTCGCGACCTGAACGAGACGGTCGGCAGCTCTCGTACACATGGGTCTTCGGCGACGGCGGCTGCGCGCACGGGGCGACCGCGCGGCACGCGTTCGCCGGCCCGGGCATCTACCCGGTCACCCTGGTCGTGGACGACGGCACACACCGCGCGGCGTGCACGCAGCATCTGACGGTGGACGGCGAGCGCGTTGCCTCCCCTGCCCTGGCGCTGGCCGCGCCCGACGAGATCGCCTTCCGCCAGCGCCCCGTCGGCGCCATGGGCGTCTACGGCTGGCCCCTCGGCCCCGTGCCCCACACCCTCGAGCTCGTCGCGCGAGCGTCGCGGCCCAAGCCGCGCCCCAGGACCATCGAGCTGCGGAACGCCGGCCGCGGCCGCCTCCCGCCGGCCTCGGTCACGGCCCGCTGCCTCAGTGGCCGCGGCTGGCTGGCCGTAGAGCCGGAGGCGGCCGAGGCCGGCCAGGCGCTCAGGGTGGCCGCGGATGCGACGGGGCTCGCGCCAGGGCGCTACGCCGGCGACGTTCGCGTCGAGTGCCCCGGCGCCCTCAACTCGCCGCAGCAGTTCCGCGTGGTGCTGCGCGTGCCGGCTGCGCCGCCCGCGGCTCGCGCGGTCATCGACGATCGCGACGCGGGCTTCGCGTGCACGCCGTGGTTCTGGGTCGGCCATCAGAGCATCCTGTGCAAGCGGCGCGGGCACAGGAAGCGCTATCTGACCAACGGCGGGCGGCCCGAGCCCGGCCAGCTCGCGCGCTTCACGCCCGATCTCGCAGCGGGGCGCTACACCGTGTCGTTCCACGAGGACACGCCGTTCCGGGCAGGCACGCAGTTCGACGTGCGCGTGCGCCACAAGGGCGGGGACGCGACGGTGCGCGTCCAGCCGGGCCGTTCCCGCGTCGTCGGCACGTTCGAGTTCGAGGAGGGGGCAGACGGCTTCGTCGAGATTCGGGCTGAGGGCTCGCGCGGCCTCGTCATCGCCGACGCGGTCGTCTTCGAGCGCGCCGACTGAGCCGGGCCGCTCACGTCGCGTCGAGGAGCCTGCGGGCGCGGGCGGCGAGCAGCCTGTCGGCGGCCTCGCGGAGCTGGAGGTAGGCGCCCAGCAGGCCGCGCCCCGCCTTCGTCAGGCGGCAGCCCCCGCCCTTCGCGCCGCCGGCCTGCCGGGTGACGAGCTTCCTGCCGAAGCCCTTCTCCATGGCGTTCAGGTGCTTCCAGGCCGTGCGGTACGGCATGTCGAGGGTACGCGCGGCAGCGCTCAGCGAGCCCGTGGCGCCGATGGCCTCCAGGAGGCGCGCGCGCCCGTCGCCGAACACGGCCTTGCCGTCCCGCTCGACCCAGATCTTCCAGTGCGCCTCGAGCATCGCTCATACCCCCGTCGGTCGTCGGTCCTCGCGCTCGTCCCTGACAGCAGGCGCGCGGCGCGTCAGCGAAGGAGCAACCGGCCGGTGAGGCCCGGCTCGGGCATTGCCCAACGCAGGGCGCCCTTCGGCCCATGGCCGTCGGCGTCCTGGACCGCGACGGCCAGCTCGACCATCGCGCCGCGCCGCGCCGTGAACTCGCCGAGCACCCGCCACGGGATCAGCACCCAGTAGGTCGTCCGCCCCCGCTCATCGTCGCGGGTGGCGGCGCAGCGGACCGCTCGGCGCGTGTTCTCGCCCGCCTGGCCGAGCCACCAGCGCAGCACGGCCCTCCCGCGAAGGGCCACCGCGAGCCCGCGCGCGCCGTCGCCCCACTGCCGTCGCTCGGGCTCCCACCGCGCGAGCAGCACCTCGAGGCGGTCGCCGCGGCCCTCGCGCCCTGGCGCGTGCACGTCGTCGCGCACGACGGCGTAGACGCACAGCACGTCGCGGGTATAGGCGAGGTACACCTGGGCGGACAGGTCGTCCTGCCCGCGCCAGCGCTCGACCTCCGCCGCGTCGTGCCGCGGCCCGAGGTCGAGCTGGCGGAAGCGGCCCAGCGCGACGGGCCGCGGCAGCTCCCAATCGAGCGGGGTGATGCTCCGCTGCGGCCGTGCGGCGTCCAGCGTCTTGCGCCGCAGGATGGCAGCCGCGTCGCCGAGGCGCAGGTAGTCGGTGTCGGAGAGC
Organism: uncultured bacterium; assembly: GCA_965603035.1. Classification (GTDB taxonomy): domain Bacteria; phylum Planctomycetota; class PUPC01; order DSUN01; family DSUN01; genus CAZDNN01. The sequence goes on along the minus strand of CBFDBL010000255.1, from coordinate 5,269 downwards.
TTGGGGCCGCTGGCGGCGCGGTCGAGCAGGTCGGCGGCTTCCTCGAAGGCGCCGCGCTCGGCGTGGCGCCGCACGAGCGCCACGACCCCGTCGATCGTGATACGCCCCTCGCGCAGAGCATCGAGCAGGCGGTCGCTGCCCGCGGTGACCCCGACAGGCCCCTCGCCGCCGCTCAAGGCCACGAGCCGCCGCGCCTCCACATCGTCCGCCTTGCTGTGCACGGTCGAGAGCAGGTGCCGCGGCCACGACGAGAACGAGCCAAGGGAGTAGGGGCGGAAGGCCTCGAGGTCGAGCGTGCCGAGCCGCGCGCCGCTGTGGCGATCCAGGACGACCACATCGCGCACCGCGGCACTATGTGCGATGACCAGCACGCACTGCTCGGTCGCCGTCGCGTAGTAGCTGCGGCTCGACCCCACCGCGGCGAACCACAGATGGGTGAGCCCGCGCCCGCGATAGGCCTCCACCGACATCTGCGCCTGCCGACCCACCGCGCGACGGCAGAGGAGGAACAGCTCGCCCCCCGTACGCAGGTACGCGTAGATCGTGCCGACCGTGCGCTCCGCCGTCACGCGCCCGCTCGCCCCGTCGATCTCCGCCAGGCTCCCGGCCGTCGAGAGCAGCACGAGCCGTGAGCCGAACCGCTCGATCGCCGTCCGCCCGCTCTTGGCCGCAGCCACGCTCCACCGCCGCTCCCCGCTCCGCGCGTCGTAGGCCGTCGCGCGGCCTCCCTCCGTGAGCACAATGAGCTCGCCCACCCAGATCGGCACGTACGGCGGCGCATCCTCCCGCAGCCGCACCACCTCGAGCACCCGCCCCGTCCCCGCGTCCAGGAAGGCCGCACAACAGCCGGGCCCGATCGCCACGGCGAGACGGTCGCCGAGCCGGCGCAGCTCCGAAACCGGGCGGCCAGGCAGCCGCGCCGCCCACCGCCGCTCGCCCGTCGCGGCGTCCAGGCACACGACGCGGCCATCGAGCGTCGCCGCGAAGATCCGACCCGCTGCGAAGGCCATGCTCGGCAGCGACACCCGCCGCTGGTCCAGCCGTCCCCACCAGCTCGGGCTCCGGACCACGTGCGCGCTGCCCGTGCCCAGGTCGTACATCCAGCGACCCGCGCCGGTCTCGGCCTCGACCGCGTAGAGGTGGCGCCCGCCGTGGAGCAGCACCAGCCCACCGTGCAGGCGCGCCAGCCAGCTCGTCTCCGAGCGGTCGGCCTCGCCGAGCTCGAGACGCCAGCGCCCCTCCCCCGTCCCCGCGTCCAGGCAGTGCAGCGTCGTCGCGTCGCGGGCGAGCACCATGCCCTCCAGCTCGGGCGCTCGCGGGCCCACGAGGGCGAGCGGCGACAGGCCCGCCGGCGTCGCCGTCCAGGCATGGACGAGCGGGAACCCCACGCGGGACGGCGACGGCCCCCGCGGCTCCCTCGCCCGCTTCGCATAGAGCGGGCTGGCGAGCCGCGCGGCGGCGGCAGGGGTGGCGGTCGCCTCGAGCGCCGCGCGCGCGGCCGCGAAGTCGCCCGTCTGCTCGTAGCACCTGGCGAGCGCGAGCCCCGCGTCGATGCCCTCGCGGCTCCCTGGCTCGAGGCGCCTGAGGAGTGCGGCGTAGTGGCGTGCGGCCTCGGCGTGGTCGCCGCGCTGGCGGGCGGCGTCGGCCATGGCCGCGCGAGTGCGGCGGGCCGCCAGGCTGTTCGGGTAGAGCCGCGCGGCTGACTCGGGCTGGAGGGGTGCGAGCCTCGCCGCTGCCTGCTCGAACGGGGCGTAGAGGTCGCGCCCGCGCTCGGCCAGGAGCCGGGCGAGCTGTCGCTCGCCGAAGAGCGAGGCGGCCGTCCACACTCGCGGCGAGAAGGGGTAGAGCACGTCGGGCCTGTGCTCGACGAGCTGCTGGTAGAGGGCGACGAGCCCGGCCGCGTCGTCCCCTGCGCGCAGGCAGCGGGCCTCGCCCAGGAGGGCGCGGACTCGGCGGGTCGGGTCGGTCGCGGCCGCCGCGGCCTCGCGGTAGTGCCGCATCGCCTCGTCGTGTGTGCCAGCCGCCTCGGCCCGCTCGCCGAGCGCGCAGAAGAGCCGCCAGGCGGCCGCCCGGACGCGGGCCGCGACGGCGTCGTCGCGGGCCAGGCACCGCTCGAGTGCGACCCGCAGGTGGGCCGCGGCCTCCGCGTCGCGCTCGGCGACCCGCAGGGCCATGGCCAGGCGGTAGCGCGGCTCGACGGCGCCCGGCTCGGCTTCCACCCTCCGCCGCTCCCCCGCGATGGCTGCATCGGGCCGGCAGTGGGCTGCCACGTCGTGCGGAGCGGCCACCAGCGCGATCGAGCGCCCTGGCACGTAGTGGCCCGCGGCGCCGCCGTCGCACGCCAGCTCGCGCCCCGTCGCCAGGTCGAGCGTCAGCAGGCCCCGCCGTGTGGGACACACCGCGACACCCTCCCCCACAACGCCCAGGCCGCGGGCCTCCACGGCGTCCACCGCGGCACGCCGCCACACGCTCCTGCCCGTCGCCGCATCGACGCCCTCGAGCTCCCGCCCGCCCAGCACCGCGATGCCCCGCGCCGCGCCGTGGACGAACGCGTGCCGGCCCCGCGGCCGACGCCACCGCTCCTCGCCCGTCGCCGCGTCCAGCCCCAGGATGCTCTCCCCGTCGCTCGGCATCGCCACCACCACCCCGCCAACGACCGCGGGCGCGTTCCGCCAGCCCGGCCACGGCGTCACCGACTTGCCGCCCGACGTCCGCCAGTAGCCGCCCGTCCGCGCGTAGCGCCGGACCCAGCGGAGCGAGCCGTCCCAGGCATCCACGCACGCCACCGCGCCGCTGTTCGAGGCGAGGACGACCGCGCCGTCGGCCACGGTCAGCGGGGCGCTGTGGCCGGGGCCTGCCACTGCCCCGCGGGGCGCATCGCCGGTGCACACGTAGCATTGCCACAGCAGCCGCCCCGTCGCGGCCTCGAGCGCCAGCACGTAGCAGTCCGAGACCCCGCCGTGCGCGTGCCCCGTCGCGTAGAGCACGCCCTCGCGCTCGACGGGCATCCCGGCGAACGACAGGCGCTCGAGCAGCGGGTCCTGGTAAGGCTGCTGGCCCAGCACGTAGACGAGGCGGCCCGTCGCCGCATCCAGGGCGTGCACGCGGCGGCGGGTGTGGAGCGGGGCCGCGCGGCCCGTGCTCCGCAGGAACGCCGCGTAGACGTGGCGCTCGCCGACCGTCGCGCTCAGCGGCCCGCCGGACCCCGTGCCGAGCACGCGAGCCACGTGTGCCCGACGCTCGGCCGGCGGCTCGTAGCGCCACACGGTCTCGCCGCTGAACTCGTCGAGCGCCGTCACCGATCCGGCGCCGTGCAGGAACACCATGCCGCGCCCGACGGTCGGGAGCACGGCCCCCCACGGCGAGGAGGAGCCTGGAGCCGACGGGGCCGCGGCGCCCCGTCCCGCTCGATGCCGCCAGATGCAGCGGCCTGGCCGCTCGGCGGACGGTGCGGCCTGGGCCTCGGCCGTCCGGCGGAGCCAGGCCGCGTCGAGCGCTGCGCCACCCACGGAGGCCAGGGCCGCACCCTGCTCGCGCGCCTCGGCCAGCGCCCGCTCGGCCTCGACGGCGCGGCCCAGCCGCGCCAGGCACACGGCCGTCTTCGCGAGCACGCGCGCCCTGCCCTTCCCCCTGCCCTCCCATGCCAGCGCGCGGCGGTTGGCTATCAGCGCCCGCGCGGGCTGCCCGCGCTCCCAGGCCAGGTCGCCCACCAGGCCCCACGCCGTCGGCCCCTGGCTCGACGGGCCGTAGAGGCGCGCGAACGCGGCCAGCGCCGACGGCTCCCGGCGCCCGCGCAGCTCGTCGAGCAGCGGCCTCGCCATAGGGTCGAGCATCTGCCGACACGCTTCCCGCGCCTCGGCCGGCAGACCGAGCAGCCTCAGCCGGCCGACGTGACGCGCCCCGACGACGCCATCGGCCCCAGCCGCGCACGCGGCGTCAGGGTCCGCCGTCAGCAGGCGGCGGTAGCCGCGGAGGGCCTGCTGCCATCGGGCGGCCTTCGCGGCGGCATCTGCTGCGGCCAGGGCGTTGGCCGCGTCGGGATCGGGCTTCGGCAGATGCGCGTCGGTCGGCTCGCGGGTCGCGGCGGCCGCGACGGTGCACAGGGCAAGCAGCAATGGCGCGGGTAGCGGCGTCATAGCCCCAGCTTAGCGCCGCCGCCCACGCCCTTCAAGCGTCGAGGAGGGGCAGCAGGTCGCAGGGGCCTGTGGCGGCGAGGATGGCCTGACGGAGCGAGCGCCGCAGGGCGTCGTCGGGCCGCTCGATGAGGAAGGCAACGGCGGCGTGAAGGCCGTCGGCGGGCAGCAGGCACAGGCCACGGTGCTCGGCGCCCCGGCGGAGCAGGTCGGAGAACGGCGCGCCGCGGTCCTCGGGCCGACGCTTGCAGTAGGCATTGCCCAGGATGATGCCGACGGGCGGCGCCTCGTCGCCCTCGAAGCGACGCGCGAGCGTCCAGTACGGGTCGGAGTCGACGGCGGCGGCGGACGCGGCGACGGCGACCACGGCGCGGCCCTCCTCGCACTCGAGGGCCAGGCAGTCGTCCTCGCCAAGTTCAACCTGGAACCCGAGCCTGCGGAAGGCGGCGGCGGCGGCCGGGGCCAGCTCGCGGCCGGTGGCGGCGTAGAGCAGGGTGCTGAGCAAGGCCATCTCGGCGTGCCGCGGGCGGGCGTCGGCCAGCTCGGCCTGCACGGCTTCGAGCTGCTCCGTCAGCTCGCCGAGCCGCACGCCCAGCTCGGCCTGGCCCGGGAGCAGATGGTCGGCGAGCCACGCGGGCGCCGGGGTGGGCGGCATGGGCTCGGGCTCGGGCGGTGGCTCGGGCTCGGGCGCGAAGCACCGGACCAGCAGCTCGCCGCGCTGGCGCGCGTCGCCCGCGACGGGCGGGACGAGGACGAGCCGGCCTGGGCCGAGGGCCACTTCGAGTGCGAGGGGGCGGCCGAGGCGGTCGGTGGCGACGACGTGCCAGGCCGGGCGGAGCTGCTCGTTGGCGACGCAGGCCTCGCAGGCGAGGTCGGCGCCCTGGGCGGCGATGAGCTGCCAGGCCGGGTGCTCGGCGTCGGCGGCTCGGGGCTCGCCCGCGGGGACAGCGGCGATGACGAGACTGGCGAGCGCCGGGGCGTCGGGCAGCCACGAGTAGGCGTGGACGATGACCGCAGCGGGGCCGCGGCGCGTGCGCCGGCGCACGTAGAGCGGGGAGCCGAGGGGCCGCAGGACGCACACGAGGGTGCCGCCGGCCGCCAGCAAGCTGAACCGGAAAATCGGCAGACCTTCGTAC
>CBFDBL010000254.1:0-8208 GCA_965603035.1 uncultured bacterium | reverse complement strand
GTTGGTGTGCCTCTTCTGGCGGGCGACGTTCACGGTGATGTCGGTGGGCCTGGCGTGCTCGCCGACGACCTGGCCCTCGTAGACCTGGTCGCCTGGCTCGACGAACAGGACTCCGCGCTGGGCGAGCTGGTCGATGGCGTAGGCGGTGGCGCGGCCGGTCTCCTTCGCGATCATGGCGCCGGTGGTGCGGCCGGGGATGGGGCCGCGGTAGGCGCCGTAGTCCTGGAAGCGGTGGTGGACGATCGCCTCGCCCTGGGTGGCGGTGAGCAGGCGGCTGCGCAGGCCGATGAGGCCGCGGGCGGGCACCAGGAAGCTCAGGGCCGTGCGCGCGTCGCCGGCGTGCATGCGCACCACCTCGGCCCGGCGGTCGCCGACGAGCTGCATGACGGCGCCCACACAGGGGTGGGGCACGTCGACGACGAGCAGCTCGATGGGCTCGAGCCGCTTGCCGCCCTGCTCGCGGAAGATGACCTCGGGCTTGCCGACGGTGAGCTCGTAGCCCTCGCGCCGCATGTTCTCGAGCAGGATGCCGAGGTGGAGCAGCCCCCGGCCCGAGACGACGAACTCGTCGCCGCGCTCCTCGACGCCGAGCGCCACGTTGCTCTGAAGCTCCCTGAGCAGGCGCTCGCGTAGCTGGCGGCTGGTGACGAACTTGCCGTCGCGCCCGGCGAACGGGCCGTCGTTGATGCGGAAGGCCATGTGCAGGGTCGGCTCGTCCACGGCCACCGTCGGCAGGGCCTTGGGCTGCTGCGGGTCGGCGAGGGTGTCGCCGATGTCGACCTGCTCGAGGCCCACGACGGCGTAGAGATCGCCGGCATCCACCCGTTCGACCTCGACGCGGCCGAGCCCGTGGAAGCGGAAGAGCTGCGCGACCCGCTGCGTCCTGCGCCCGCCGTGGCGGTCGATGACCACCAGGTCCTGCCCGCTGCGCAGCGTGCCCGCGACCACGCGGCCGATGCCGATGCGCCCCACGTAGTCGCTGTAGTCGAGGGTCGTGATCAGCGCCTGGAGCGGGGCGGCCGCATCGAAGCTCGGAGCCGGCACGTGCTCGATGACGGCGTCGAAGAGCGCGTGGATGTCGCCCTGGCCGTCGGCCGGGAGCTGGGCCGGGTCGGTCGCGGCCCAGCCGTCGCGGCCCGAGGCGTAGACCGTGACGAAGCCGAGCGCGTGGTCGTCGGCGCCGAGGTCGACCAGCAGGTCGAACACCTGCTCGTAGATCTCGTCGGGGCGGGCGTCGGGGCGGTCCATCTTGTTGATCACCACGATCGGCTCGAGCCCCGCGTCGAGCGCCTTGGCGAGCACGTAGCGGGTCTGGGGCATGACGCCCTCGGCGGCGTCGACGAGCAGCAGCGCGCCGTCGGCCATCTTGAGCACACGCTCCACCTCGCCGCTGAAATCCGCGTGGCCCGGCGTGTCGACGATGTTGATGTGGAAGCGCCGGCCGCGGCGGTCGACGTAGTCGATGGCGCAGTTCTTCGCGAGGATCGTGATGCCGCGCTCGCGCTCGAGGGGGTCGGAGTCGAGGATGCACTCGCCGGTCAGCTCGCCGGTGTGGAACTGGCCGCTCTGGCGCAGGAGCTGGTCGACCAGCGTCGTCTTCCCGTGGTCCACGTGGGCGATGATCGCCACGTTGCGGAGGTTCTCTCGGGCCATCGCGCTCTCACTCCTGACGTCGCGTCGGCGCGGTAGAGAAGGTGACGGGGGTGCCGACGCGGATCATGCGGCTGAGGCGGGCGGCGTCCCAGTTGGTGAGGCGGAGGCACCCGTGGGAGCCGGCCTTGCCGACGAGCTCGGGCCAGGGGGTGCCGTGGATGCCGTAGCCTGGGATGGAGAGGCCGATCCAGCGGACGCCGACGGGGTTGCGGGGGCCTGGCGGGATGAGGAGCCGCTTGTCGATGCCCTTGACCTCGGGCCAGCTCTTCGGGTCGAAGGTATAGTTGGGGTTCTCGACGAGGACGGTGACGGTGGCCTTGCCCGAGGGCAGGCGTGCCTTGTCGGCGGCGACGGAGCAGTGGAAGAGGCCGACGAGCTTCTCGTCGGCGCTGACGACGCGGAGGACCTTCTCGGCGAGATGGACGTCGATGCGCGCGCCCTGCGGGGCCGGCAGGTCGGCGGGCACGGCCGGCACGCGCAGGCGGTCGCCCGGCTCGAGGCGCGTCAGGTCGAGCTTGGGGTTGAGCTCGGCGAGCAGACGGCGCGAGCAGTGGAACGTCTCGGCGACCAGCTCCGCGAGCGACGGGTAGGCCAGGGTCTCGAGCTTGCTGCGCGCGAGCCAGTCGGCAGGAGCGGGGCCGATCTGCTCGAGGTCGGACTCCTCGAGGGTGCAGGTGCCGATGGCGAGGTCGGGCGCGACGCCGAGCGCGCGGGCCGTCGCCTCGTCGAGCCGCCCGGTCCTGGGCAGGCCGCGGACGCGCTGGAACTCCCGGGTCGCGAGCTTCGTCTTCCGCGCGATCCGCCCGTCGATGAGGCCTGGCGAGAAGCCGAGCCGCTCGAGCGCGAGCTGCCACGCGATGCGCGCGCGGAGGGGCATCTCCTCCGCGCCGCCGGCTGCGGCGGGCAGGTGCGCGAGCGCCAGCAGCAGGATGGCGCCACAGGGCGTTCGGGCGTTGCGCACGGCGTCGCCTTCCGCGTAGAGCCCCAGATGCGGGGGCCTCCGCTTGCTCGCACGCCCAAACGAGTTTGAGCGTGGCACCCGGTCGTGCCAGCGGAGCGGGGGTGGCACGCTCAAGCTGCGCTTGGGCGTGTCTTCCCCCAACAACCGCTCAACGGTCGCCGTCTGTGCCGCGGGTCAGTTGCTCGACGAGGTCGAGGACGCGTGCCGCGAGGCCGGGCTTGGCGAGGCGCTCGGGCGGGCTCCAGGGCTCGCCGCGGAGGAGGATCTCGGCCTCGATGGTGCCGGTGCCGAGGGTGTCGGGGTGGTTGAGGACGATGGCGTCGAGGTTCTTGTCGTGGAGCTTGCGCTCGGCGCTGGCGCGGCCGTGGCCGCTCTCGAGCGCGAAGCCGACGAGCACCTGGCGGGCCTTGAGCTGGCCGAGCCGCTGCGCGATGTCGTCGGTGCGTGCGAGGCGGAGGACGAGGTCGCCGTCCGTCTTCTTGAGCTTCTGGCTGCTGTAGGTGGCTGGCCTGTAGTCGGCGACGGCGGCGACGAGGACGGCGGCGTCGCAGTCCTCGAAGCGCGCGAGGCAGGCCGCGAGCATGTCGGCCGCCGACCGCGCCGCGACGAGCTCGACGCCGGCCGGCGGGTCGAGCGCCGTCGGCCCCGAGACGAGGACGACCTGGTGGCCGCGCCGCGCGGCCTCGGCGGCGACGGCGTAGCCCATCCGGCCCGACGAGCGGTTGGTGAGGGTGCGGACCGGGTCGATGTCCTCGCACGTCGGGCCTGCTGTGACCAGGATGCGCACGCCGGGCGCCTCCTCGCAGCGGTCAGTCCACGGTCGTCAGGATGGCGACGGAGATCGCGACGTCGGCGATGCCGAGCGCGACGCCCACGACGGCCATCCACATCCCCTTCTTGTGCCCGCGGGCCACCATCGTGCCGAGCGACACCCCGCCGAGGGCCAGCGTCGGCAGGAACACGATGAGCCCGAGGACGGGCACGAGCCCGATGAGCCCGCAGACGAGCGCCGCCTTCCCGAGCCGCCGCGCGCCGAAGTTCGTGATCCAGCGGCCCGTCAGCTTCTTCGCCACGCGGTCGGCGAACCCCTTCTCGACCGACTTGAGGTTGACCTCCATGAGGCCCTCGTCGCTGCCGCCGAAGAGGCCCACGCCCTGGCGGGTCTTCATGCCGATGGCGGCGCCCGTCCCGTCGCCGCGGAGCACCTCGCCCGAGACCTCGAGCTTGCAGGCGCCCACGCCGAAGAACAGGCTCAGCGGCGTCAGGAGGTAGCGCATCGTGCGGCTGCCGTAGTCGCAGTGGTCCACGCCGGCCGTGACCTGGACGTCCTGCTCGCGGAGCGTGGGCGGGCCGGCCATGCGGAAGTCGTAGTCGACGAACTGGTAGTGGAGACCCTCGTCGGGGAAGAGCTCGCGCATCTTGCCGAAGATGCGGGTCACGGCGCGCAGCTCGTCGCTTCGGCGGGTGAGATAGCAGACGGGCTGCCTGCCGGGCGTGATGCCCATGGCCTGGCCGGGCAGGGGCGCCGGCTCGTCGGCGAGTTGGAGGTCGATGGGGGCGTGGTCGGCTGGCGGCGGGACGGGGGCCGCCGGCTCGTCGGCGAGCCGCGCCTCGCCCGAGGGGGGCGGGGCCGGCGCCTTGAGGCGCAGGACCGTCTGGCACTTCGGGCACTTGATCCGCTTGCCGAGCAGCTCGTCGCGGACGCGGAGCGTCTGACCGCACTTGGGGCACTTGACCTGCATGCATCGATCCCCCCAGACTGGGCGCGGCCTGTCGGCGGCTCAGGCCGAGGCGGCCGGGATGTCGAACACGCGCCCGCAGCGCGGGCAGCGCCCGCGCTTGCCCGCGTGGCGGACCGGGACGCGGAGCCGCGCGCGGCAGTCGGGGTTCGGGCAGACGACGGCGAGGGTGTCGCCGCCGGCGGCGCGTAGTGCCGGCTGTGGCCTGGGCTCGGGCGGCGGCGGATTGGCGACGAGCACGCCGTTGTGGCGCAGCTCGTAGAGCGAGCGGAGCGCGCGCTCGATGTCCTGCACGTCGGCCTTGCGGCCATCGACGAGGGTGAAGACCTTGCGGAAGGCCATCTCGACGTCGTCCACCTCGTCGCGCTTCATCGCGGCGGGCCGCAGTTCGTAGCAGGTGCTGTCCACGCGGTGGGTGGGCCGCTCGAGCGCCTCGAAGTCGGCCTTGCGGCGACCCCTGCGCACGGCCTGCGCGATCAGCGCCTTGAGCGCCGCCAGGCACACCCGCGAGCGGACGTCGCCGCTCGTCGGGATCAGGTAGCCCGCGATGTCGTCGAGCCGGAACTCAGCCAGGATGTGCTTCTCGAACGCACGGAACAGGCGGAACTTGTGGACGAGGAACCGCTTGTCCTGCTCCGAGAGGCGCTCGGCCCGCGAGTGGACGGGCTCGTAGCGGCACAGGATCTCGAACCATTGACTCTCGTCGTCGGCGCCTTTCGAGGCCTCGGCCTCGATGGCGGCAAGGGTGGGACTGCGTAGTGCCATGGGTGCTACCGATTCGGGCCTTCCATCAGCCTCCCGAGACTCCGGCGATCGCCTCGGCCGGGAGGATCGCGACGGCGCGCCCGCGCGCGTCCGTCAGGAGCAGGTCGCCGTCCTGCCCCCGAACCACCGTCCCTGCCACGTTGCCCTCGAGGTCCCGCACCTCGTACCGCCCGTCCCCCGTCCTGGTGAACGCCGCGCGCGAGAGCTCCCGGCCGTCGCGACGCACCGTCAGCGTCAGCGTGCGACCGTCGGCCGACGGGGCCAGCGCCAGGCTCGTCCCGTCCGCGATCGTCGTCACCCCCACGTCCACCCGCTCCCCGCTCCAGAACTCGATGAGGTGGATCACCAGCACGTCGCCCAGCGTCGCCACCTCGTAGATCGGCACCACCACCATCAGCCACATCGCCACCGACCGCACCAGGTCGTCGTCGCTGAGCCCCGTGTTGAACTTGTAGACCGACTTGGTCAGCGGGAACCGCCCGTAGCAGCCCGCCGCCATCGGCACCATGGCGACCAGCACGAGCAGCACCACCCACGGGCGCACGCGACCATCGGTGGCCCGCACCGCGGCAGTCAGGCTGAGCATTCTGTCACTCCTCTCCCGCAAAGCGCTGATGAAGTGCCTCGATCTGCGTGTCCTCGACCTTCTCGAACAGCGGCGTCGGCTCGGGGTGGATCGTGCGGCCGGCGAGGCAGCCCCAGTCCTCGATGGAGGACCAGGCGGCCGTCTCGGGCGAGCCGTCGAGCGCGAGGTTGGCGAAGAGGCGTCGGCCGGTGAACGGGATGAAGGGCGCGGCGAGGATGGCGAAGGAGCGCGCGAGGTGGACGCAGGTGCTGAGCGTGACGGCCGCCGCGGCCTTGTCGGTCTTCACCTCCGCCCACGGCTGCCTGGCGTTGAAGTAGACGTTGGCCGCCTGCCACGCCGCGCGCTGCGCGCGCACCGCCTTCTGGAACGAGCATTCCTCCATCGCCGCATCCACCTCGGCGACGGTCGCGCGCAGCGTCGCGCGGATCGCCGCCTCGGCCTCGCCCCCGCCGCCCTCGAGCGCCGGCACCACCCCGTCCCACCGCTTGCCCAGGAACGTCAGCGAGCGGTGGACGAAGTTGCCCAGGGTGTTCGCCAGGTCGCTGTTCACGGCGGCCTGGAAGCCGCCCCAGGTGAAGTCGCTGTCGCCCTTCTCGGGCGCGACCTTGCACAGGTAGTAGCGCCAGTAGTCGGCGGGGAACAGCTCGATGGCCTGGTCGCTGAACACGCCGCGGCCCTGCGAGGTCGAGAACTTCCCGCCCTCGTAGTTGAGCCACTCGAAGGCCTTGATCATGTCCGCCAGCACGAACCCGTCGTCCGCCGCCATCATCACCGCGGGCCAGGTGACCGTGTGGAACGGCACGTTGTCCTTGCCGATGAACTGCACGAGGCGGGTCTCGGGGTCCTTCCAGTAGTGCTGCCAGGCATCGGGCTCGCCGCGCTCGGCGGCCCACTCCATCGAGATGCCGATGTAGCCGATGGGCGCGTCGAACCACACGTAGAAGACCTTGTCGCGGTAGCCGTCGAGCGGGACGGGGAACCCCCACTCGAGGTCGCGGGTGATGCAGCGCTCGCGCAGGCCCTCGGTCAGCCACTTGCGGGCGATGCTCACGGTCGTCCGCGGCCAGTGGGTCTTCGTGGCCACCCACTGCTCGACCAGCGGCTGGGCCTTCGGCAGGTCGAGGAACAGGTGCCGCGACTCGCGCTCCTCGAGATCGCTGCCGCCGCACACGGCGCAGCGCGGCTCCACCAGGTCGGGCGGGTCGAGCACCTTGGTGCACGACTCGCATTGGTCGCCCCGGGCCCGCTCGAAGCCACACAGCGGGCAGGTCCCGATCACGTAGCGGTCCGGCAGGAACCGCGCGCAGGTGGTGCAGTAGAGCTGCCGGGTCGTCCGCTCGGTGACGTAGCCGTTCTCCCAGAGCCTGAGGAACAGGCGCTGGGTCATCTCGCGGTTCTGCGGGCTCGAGGTGCGGCCGAACTTGTCGAAGGCCAGGCCGAGCCGCTCGTAGATGTCCTTCTGCACCTGGTAGTACTTGGCGGCGTAGTCGGCGATGGGCATGCCCGCGGCCATGGCGGCCAGCTCGCAGGGCGTGCCGTGCTCGTCGGTCCCGCAGACGGCCAGCACGTCGTGCCCCTGCATGCGCCGCCACCGGGCGTAGATATCGGCGGGCAGCAGCGAGCCGATGATGTTGCCCAGGTGCTTCACGCCGTTCACGTACGGCAGCGCCGAGGTGACCAGGAACTTCTGGCTCATCCGTCTTCCTCAACGAGGGGGAACCTGACAGACACTCCATTCTACCATCCCGACCCGCGGCGCTCAACTGGCAGCGGGCCGACTCGCGTCGGTGCCGCGGCGAGGGCACCGCGTGTGGGCGGCAGGGCGGCCTACTGCGTGGGGAGCTTGCGGTACTGGAGGCCGCGGAGGCGGGCGGCGGTGTGGTAGGTCGAGATGCCGAGCGGCTTCATCGGGGCCTGCTGGGGCCAGAGGGTGAGCTTGCGGCCCGCGAGGGCGAGGTCGATGAGCCGCTTGCCGTCGACCCAGGCCTGGGCCTTCTCGGCGGTGACCCGCAGGCGGATGCGGTACCATTCGCCGCTGGCGAAGCGGAAGGTCTCGGTCGTCTGGTTCTCGGCGGCGTGGAGGTCGTCGACGTTCGAGAGGCCGACGACGCTGCCGCCCCAGCCGCCGCAGATGAGCGTGCAGTGGCTCTTGCCGACGGGGAAGGTGAGGCCGCAGAAGAAGTCCTCGCCCTCCTCCCGCAGCGCGTCGAGCGCCAGCTCGTAGTCGAGGGTCGGGAAGGCGCGGTCCCAGGCGATGCCCGTCATCGGGTCGCCGGCGCCGAGGCGGATCGCGCCGTCGCTCACCGTCACCTTGCCGTACAGCGCGAAGTCGGCGGCCTCCGCGACGCCCCAGCCGCCGAGCGCCTTGCCGTCGAAGAGCGGCTGCCACCTGCCCTCGGGCAGGGCCGGCAGCTTCTTCGCCGGCGGCTTCGGCGTGCCCGCCAGCCGCCGGAAGCGGATGCTCCGGATCGCGCTCGCCGTCTGCCACGTGAAGATGCCGAAGG
>CBFDBL010000253.1:0-8215 GCA_965603035.1 uncultured bacterium | reverse complement strand
TGCTTGGCTCGACGGGACTGGAGGTCAGTGCCCTGGGGTTCGGGTGCATCAAGTTCAGGCGGTGCACGGAGGAGGCGGTGACGGCGGCGCTGCACCGGGCTCTGGACCTGGGGGTGACCTTCTTCGACACGGCTCGGAACTATGGGGACAGCGAGGAAAAGGTCGGGCGCGCGCTCGGGGGCCGCCGCGACGAGCTCGTGCTCGCGACCAAGAGCGCGAGCCGCACGGCGGACGGGCTGATGGCCGACCTCGAGACGAGCCTGCGCAACCTCCGCACCGAGGCCGTGGACGTGCTGTTCCTCCACACGGTGAGCAACGCGACGACGCGCGAGCAGGTCTTCGCGGCCCGGGGCGCGGTCGAGGGCGCCCAGAGGGCGAAGGAGCAGGGCAAGGTCCGCCACGTCGGGGTGTCGGTGCACCGCGATCTCGAGACGATGCGGCGGTGCATCGAGAGCGGGGCGTTCGAGGTGCTCATGGCGGCTTACTCGGTGCTGGACCCCGAGGGCTCGGGCGCCCTGCTGCCGGTGGCGGCGAGCCAGGGTGTGGGCACAGCGGTGATGAAGCCGCTGAGCGGTGGCCAGCTCGCGAGCCCGCCGCTGGCGGACGGCAGGCCGCTGTCGCCGGACCCCGTGGTGGGCGGGGCGCTGCGCTGGGTGGCCTACGCGCCGGGGGTGACGACGGTGATCCCCGGGATGATCGACGCGCAGCAGGTCGAGGACAACGTGGCGGCCGTCGAGCGGGGCCCGCTCAGCGACCCCGAGCGGGCCGAGCTCGTCGCCACGCTCGGCGACCTGCGCAAGGCCTATCGCTACGGCCAGGAGTGCCTGCGCTGCGGCTACTGCCAGCCCTGCCCCCAAGGCATCGACGCGCCCGAGATCTTCCGCGCCTACGACATGGCCGCCAACTACCCCGACGATCTCAAGCCCATGGGCCGCGCCCTCTACGAGGCACAGCAGTACGGCGCCGAGCACTGCGTCGAGTGCGAGCAGTGCCTCGAGAAGTGCCCCGCCGCCATCGACATCCCGCGGCGCCTGCGCGAGGTCGCCGCCTTCTTCAGCGCTTAGTCGGCGGCCTCTTCGTCGTCAGATAGACCTTCGTCCCACCCTGCCTGCCTGCCCTCATAGACCACGCGAGGGGGAATGTCCGCCGGACCCACGCTGCCGCCGCCGCCCGCTCGGGCGTGTGGAGCACCTGCCGCGTGTAGTCGGAGTCGTCCACGATGGCGAACTTGACGCCGCCGGCCTCAATGAGCCGACGGGCCTCGGCGTCGAGCCAGTCGCGGGACACCGTTCGCCCCGTGAAGCGCTCGATGACGGGCCGCCAGTAGTTCGCCACCACCTGGTCATCGGGCGCCGTGTTGTCCGCGACGAAGCGGCAGGCCTCCGCCAGGCCCGAGCGAGGCCGCCAGGGAATCATCGACACGGGAACCAGCGAGCCCACCAGCATCACCACCAGCACGCCGTTGCCGACGCGCGCGAGCCGCGACCCCCGGGCCAGCTCAGCCACCGTCGCCACCAGGTAGCCCGCGAAGAGGCAGAAGATCGGCAGCGACAGGCTCAGGTAGCGCGTCTCGCGGAAGACAAGGATCGGCACGCCCAGCAGCACCGCGTAGAAGCCCGCCACATCCCACCTCCGCCGCCAGGTCGCCAGGAATGCCACCAGCCCTACCAGGCCGACCAGGCCGTGGGCCACGACCAGCTCCGGGTACGGCAGGCCGAAGAGCGAGCCGCTGCCCCGGTGCCCCCGCACCAGAGCCACGAAATGCGAGACGAACAGCCGATAGAGGTAGCAGTGGGCCGCATCGTAGGGCCGCCACAACACCCACGGCTGAAGCACGACGAAGGTCCCCACCGCCAACCCCACGGCCGCGAGCAGGCCCCGGAGCGGCGGACCGCCCTCGAAGACCCTCACCCAGCACCAGTGCACCACGACCAGCCCACCGAGGAGCAGGCCGTAGTGCTTCGTCGCCGCCGTCGCGCCGAGCATGAGTGCGCAGACCACGAGGTCGCGCCTGCGGCCCTCGCGATGGTACCGCACATAGGCCCACAGCCCTGTCAGCAGGAAGAGCAGGGAGGGGAAGCCGAGCATGGCCAGCGTGGTGCCGTAGAGCGACAGGGGCGAGAGCGCAAACAGCAGCACGGCCACCAGCCGCGGCACGCCCTTCAGGTAGAGCCCGCTGAAGGCATAGAAGGCCGCCACCGCCGCAAGCCCGAACCCCACGCTCATCAGCCGGAAGTGCCACAGCGAGGCGCCGAACAGCCTGAAGACGCCTCCGGCGCAGTAGAGCGTCAGCGCAGGAACCGCCCAGAGCCCGTCGCGGTAGCCGCCCTCGTCGTAGCGGGGATAGAGGGTGCCGCCAGCAAATCCCTCGGCGATGCTCACGTGCATGAGCTCGTCGGGCTCATTGACGTTGAACTCGTCGCTGAGCCACACCAGCCGCGCCACCAGCGATGCGGCCAGCACGGCGGCCAGCGTCAGGATGCGACGCGTCGGCACGGTCCCGCCTCCTCGGCTCGGCTCCTCGGCCGCACGAGCATACACCCCCGCCCGCGCGCCGTCAACGCAGCGCCGGCGCGCCCTGGCGATCGGGCCGGGCAATCGCCGCCCCGATGTGGTATGATGTCGGCGGGAGGATGGTCCCCAGCAAACCAGCGGAAGCGCGCGCGCAGCAAAGCGAGTAGCCGCCGATGGCCAAGAGCAGCACCGATATCACCCGGCTGATCCTCCGCGCAGCCGCGAAGGCCCGCCGCGAGACGAGCGCGGACCCTGAGCCGGAGCTGACCCAGCGGGTGAGCTGGCCCGTGCAGTGCGAGGTGGGGCCGGGCCTCGAGGGCGCGATCGCCTGCGAGAGCAAGATCGGCTACGTCAACGGCACCCGCGGCTGGCTGATCTACCGCGGCTACAACATCTTCGACCTCGCCGCCGAGTCGTCCTTCGAGGAGGTCTCCTACCTCCTCCTCCACGGGCGCCTGCCCACCGCCCGACAGCTCGAGCGCTTCAACCACAAGCTCGTGCGCTACCGCTACCTGCCCGACACGCTGCGGGTGCTGATGGGCTTCCGGGTCGAGGAGCTCAACACGATGGCGGCGCTGCGTATCGGGACGAACATGATGCGGCAGGTGCAGACCTACCGCGACCAGCGCGCGGCTCGGCCCGACACGGCGACGGCAATCAGCGCCGACGAAGACTCGATCCCGATGGAAGTCAAGCCTTACGGCGAGCCGCACGCCATCTACGAGTTCCGAGGCCGCCAGGCACGCCGCGTCCAGGGCCGGCGCCAGCCCATCGCCCATCGGCCCCTCGTCAGCGCCGAGGACCGCGAGTCGGCCTACCACCTCATCGCGGGCGTCGCCACCATCGCAGCCGCCATCGCGCGCATCCGCAACGGCAAGATGCCCATCGAGCCCGACCCCGAGCTCAGCCACGCCGGCAACTTCCTTTACATGATGACCGGCCGCCGCCCCACCCGGCTCGAGGAGCGCGTCATGGACGTCGCGCTCATCCTCCACGCCGACCACGGCATGAACGCCAGCACCTTCGCCTGCCTCGTCGTCGCATCGACCCTCTCGGACATCTACTTCTCCATCGGCTCCGGCATCGCCGCGCTCAACGGCCCGCTCCACGGCGGCGCCAACGAGCAGGTGCTCCGCACCCTCCGCGAGATCGGCGGCCCGGCGAACGTGGGGTCGTGGCTCGAGGCCATGCTCTCGGACGAGCAGAGGATCATGGGCTTCGGCCACCGCGTCTACAAGGCGGCCGACCCCAGGGCGCGGATCCTCGGCCCCCTCGCCAAGGCACTCGCACGCGGCAACCCCGGGATGCGCGGCCTCGTCGCCACCGCCGTGGCGCTCGAGAAGCGCGTCGTCGCCGCACTCGGGCACAAGGGCGTCTTCCCCAACGTCGATTTCTACTCCGGACTCGTCTACGCCTGCCTCGGCATCCAGCCCGAGATGTTCCCCCCCATCTTCGCCGTCGCCCGCGTCGCCGGCTGGACGGCACGGGTCATCGAGTACCTCCAGAACAACCGCATCTTCCGGCCGCGTGCCATGTACGTGGGCCCCATCAACAAGCACTACACCCCCATCGACGAGCGCGGTCGGCGCAAGCCGTCGCACTGAGGCCACGAGGAGCCCCCCGTGGAGAAGCGACTGACCTGCGAGTGCGGCCACGAGATCGCCGTCCGCCCCGAGAGCTCCGCCACCAGCCTCGACTGCCCCGCCTGCGGGCGCGAGCTGCGCATCGCACCCGACCCGCCCGAGCAGCCCGACCCGCCGGCCCAGCCGCCGGTCTCGGAGCGCGCGCCCTGCCCCTACTGCCTCGAACGCATCAAGCCCGGTGCCCGCAAGTGCCCCTTCTGCCAGGAGTATCTCGACGCCTCGGCCGCGCCCCGGCCCGCGCCGCCGCCCGCGCCGCAGCCGCGCACGTCGGGCCTCGCCATCGCCTCCCTCGTCCTCGCG
Organism: uncultured bacterium; assembly: GCA_965603035.1. Taxonomy (GTDB): domain Bacteria; phylum Planctomycetota; class PUPC01; order DSUN01; family DSUN01; genus CAZDNN01. The sequence continues at coordinate 3,758 of CBFDBL010000253.1, read as the reverse complement.
CTCGCCGCCCCCTTCCTGTGCTTCGCCACCGCCGTGCCGGCCGTCCTCGTCGGCATCGGCGCCATCGCCGCCACCCGCGCGCCCCAGGTCCGCGGCAAGGCCATGGCCATCGTCGCGATCCTGCTCGGCCTGCTGTTCACCGCGACCGCCGTCGCGCTCTTCCTCATGATCGGGCGGATCGGCGACGGCGGGCCCCTCGACATCGGCCCACCCGCCAACGACTTCCTCTTCTGACACGGGGAGGCACACCGTGCTCGACGTGGTGTCGCTGGGCGAGCTGTTGATCGACTTCGTGTCCACCGAGAAGGGGGTGTCGCTGGCCGACAGCCCCGGGTTCGCCAAGAAGCCTGGCGGCGCGCCGGCGAACGTGGCGGTGGGCCTGGCGCGCCAGGGCCTGCGGAGCGGGTTCGTCGGCAAGGTGGGTGCCGACGCCTTCGGCGCGTTCCTCCGCGCGACCCTCGAGCGCCACGGGGTGGACTGCTCCCGCCTCGCGACCGACGCCGCGGCGCGCACCACCCTGGCCTTCGTCTCGTTGCGGCCCGACGGCTCGCCCGACTTCGTCTTCTACCGCAACCCCGGCGCCGACATGCGCCTGTGCCCCGACGACGTCGACGCTGCTTACCATCGCGCGGCGCGCGCCTTCCACTTCGGCTCCATCAGCCTCGCCGACCCCGAGCCCAAGGCCGCCACCCTCAAGGCCCTCGACGTCGCCGCCGACAGCGGCCAGCTCATCTCCTACGACCCCAACTACCGCCCCGCCCTCTGGGACGCGCCGGAGCACGCGCGCCGCGAGATCCTCGGCGGCTTCGACCGCGCCGACGTCGCGAAGGTCAGCGAGGAGGAATGGCAGTTCGTCACCGGCACCGCCGACTTCGAGGAGGGTGCGAAGGCCATCCTGGCGCGCGGGGTGCGGCTGCTCGTCGTCTCGTGCGGCGCCGACGGCTGCTGGTTCACCACCGCCAGCGCGAGCGGCCGCGTGCCGGGCTACGCCGTCGAGGTGGCCGAGACCACGGGCGCCGGCGACGGCTTCGTGGCCGCCCTCCTCACCGAGCTGCTCGCCGAGATCGAGACGCCGGCCGACGTCGACCGGCTCCCGGCCGCCCGCGTCGCCGAGATCTGCGACTACGCCAACGCCGTCGGCGCCCTCACGGCCACCAAGGTCGGCGCCATCCCCGCCCTCCCCTCGCGCGACGACGCCCTCCGCTTCTGGAGCGAGCGCAGGCGCAGCGCGCCCCCGGGCTAGCCCGTCGGCGCCGTTGCCCACCGAGTCTCCGCCTTCAGGCGGAAGTCGAGCTCCCGAGCGCAGGCGCCGTCCGTCGCTGGACGGCCCCCTCTCGCCTGAAGGCGAGGACTCCGAACGCCCTCCCCCCGTGCCGGCCGCTCCGCTGGGGTGGTTCCGGGTGGCAGGTTCCGGGTGCCAGGTTCCGGGTGCCAGCAAGGACCCCCGCCACGGGGTCTTCTATGGAGTGCGGCGGCTCGACGCCGCTTTGCCTTGCCCGCGGAGCGGGCCGCGCGGGGGCCGTGCACGGGGTGCCGGGGACGATGTGGCAGCCACAGGCCGTCCGACCGCTCCGCTGGGGTGGAAAGCGGTGATTCCATCACCGCACTCCAAAGCCCCGCCGCCGCGCCGTCCCTCCACTGACTGCACCCAGTCGCTCGGGGCCGCCGGGCCGTGCGCTACGGGCCGATGTCCACGGCCTGCCCCGTGCGGATGCTCTGCCTGAGGGCGAGGCAGATGCGGACGGACTCGCGGCCGGCGATGCCGTCAGCGGCGGGAGCGGTGCCCTGGGCCACGCAGTCGACAAAGTGGGCGATCTCCTCGGGGAAGCCGCCGTGGTAGGGCGCCTCGGCGACCTCGACGTGCACGTCGCCCGAGTCGGCGCGACGGCACCAGCGCAGCCGATCGGCCCGGTCGAAAGCGCCCTGGAGCTCGAAGACCATCGAGGGGGTGGCCAGCAGCACCTCCTCGGTCGCCATCGACCACTCGCAGCCGTAGCCGAGGCCCAGCGACGCCACCCCGCCCGAGGCGAACCGCAGCGTCGCCGCCGCCGCGTCGGCCACGGGCGCCCGATGCTCCATGAACAGCGTGCCGCCCTCCGCCGTGACCCGCACGACGTCACCCATCAGGTGGCGCAGGATGTCCACCATGTGCACGGAGTTCTCGAGCAGCGGCCCGCCACCGTCGTCCTCGGCCCAGAACCAGTCCTTGTCCACCCGCCCGAGCGCGAAGCGCGCACAGGCCCACAGCGGCCGCTCCGCACCCATCAGCTCGACGACCCGCAGGTACTGCGGCGCGAAGCGCTTCTTGAGCGCGATCATCAGCGTCACGCCCGCCGCCGCGCACGCGTCGATCATCCGCTGGCAGTCGCCGACGCTCGGGGCCATGGGCTTCTCGCACAGCACGTGGATGCCGCGCGCCGCCGCCCGCTCGGCCATGGGCGCGTGGAGCTTCGGCGGCGTGCACAGGCTCACCGCGTCGAGCGTCTCGCTCGCGAGCATGGCGTCGTACGACCCGTAGCCCGCCGCGCCGCACCCCGCCGCCACGGCGCCGGCCGCCGCCTCATCGACGTCGCACACCGCCGCCACCTCGGCGCCCTCGGCCGCGCCGAACAGCTCGACGTGCCGACGCCCGACCCCCAGCCCCACGACCCCGACGCGCATGGGCATCTTCGGCCTCCTCAAAGCTCCTCGACCCCCGACCTGTAGGCGGGATGTCCCCATCCCGCGAGAAGGGCATCCCTTCCTCTCTCACGAGCCTCGCAGGCGGCGGCCGCTTGGGGGAAACGCGGCGTGCCGCGCGCCGCATGCCGTTACCGCGGCGTGGGGACACGCCGCCTACAGGCGCTCAGCCGTCGCTGCCCGGCGGCGGGTCGATCCAGCTCACGTCGTCGAAGGAGACCTCGACGAGTGCGTGGCCGAGGACGACCTGGAGCCGCTTCTTGGTCTTGTTGATGGTGCGCACGCGACAGCGCTCGCCGAAGGGGATGCAGTAGACGAGGTCGTCGCGCTTGAGCTTTCTGGCGAAGGCGAGGCGCCTGGCTGCGAGCGGGCTTCGCTCGATCTCGGCGTCGAGCAGCGCCTCGATCTCGCGGACCCTGTCGCCGAAGGGCGCGGGGGCGTTGCGGATCTGGCGGAGCGCGTCGCGGAGCCTGTCGCGGAGGCCCCGGACGTGCTCGTCGATCTCCTGCTCGGCCTCGCGGCGGGCGGCGCGTGCGAGAGCCTTGGCGGCGCGCAGCTCCCTGGCCGCGTCCTCGCGGGCCGCGTCGGCCTCCTGGCGCAGGGCGTGGGCCGTCTCGCGGTCGTCCTCGATGGCGCGGCGCGAGCGCTGGAGCTCGGCGATCATGCCCGTCTCGTCGCGGCCCTGGCGGCGCGCGAGCAGCCCCGTGGCCCGGCGCACGATCCCCCGCGGCATGCCGAGCCGCGCCGCGATCGCCACGGCATTGGAGTTGCCCGGCTGCCCGAGCAGCAGGCGGAAGGTGGGCTGGAGGGTCTGCTGGTCGAACTCGCAGGCGGCGTTGCGCGAGCGCGGGTGGCGGTAGGCGTAGGCCTTGAGGTCGCCGATGTGGGTGGTCACCACCGTCTTGGCCTTGCGCCGGCGGAGCACGTCGAGGATGGCGGTCGCGATGGCCGCGCCCTCGGCGGGATCGGTGCCCGCGCCCAGCTCGTCGAGCAGCACCAGGGTGGTCTCGTGCGCCTTGCGCAGCACCCGCACGATGTTGGTCATGTGGCTCGAGAAGGTGCTCAGGCTCTGCTCGATG
>CBFDBL010000252.1:0-8215 GCA_965603035.1 uncultured bacterium | reverse complement strand
GCCGCGGCCCGGACGGGCACAGGAGGGAGTGACAGCCCCCTGTCACCAGCCTCGGTAGGGTGCAGCGGGACCGTCACCTCGCGAAACGGCTACGCCGTCAGTCAGCTTACGGGCGGCGGGATTCGCAGTCCACACTCGCGGCTTCCAACCACGTGCGGGCGCCTGGCCGGGAAGGCCTGGCGCCACCCGAGCCTTGCATGGCTTATGCAGAGGTCAGTAAGAGCCGGTTTCAGGATGACCGGCGAGGAGGAGAGTGCGGGGGGGCGAAGCTCCCGCTGAGCCGCAGATGGGGGGCGCGTGGCGCGAAGAGAGCCGTCCGCCGCAGGCGGACGGCGGCTCGGCAGGAGCCTCGCCCTCCCCAGCGGCCCATTGCGGAATAGGCTCCAAGCCCTTCCCCGACCGCCGCTCACGCCTCGCGCATCACGCTGACGAGCGGCGGCGCAGCAGTCGCAGGAAGGTGAGGACGAGCACGACGGCGACGACGACGACGACGGGGATCGTGTAGTCCGCGCCGAGCGCGTCCCAGAGGGTCTCCTGCGGCGGGCCCTGGTTCGCGTCCTCGCCGTTGACCGTGAAGGCGTGGACGACGCCGCTGTAGGAGGGGGCGACGAGCGTCGGCTCGCCCGCCAGCGTGCCGACGACGCACGACGACCAGATGGTCTTGCCCTTGAGGTAGTGTGTCCAGGGGAACTTGCCGATGTGGTGGCGGAAGAGGAACCGGCCGTCGCGCGCGCCGAGCACGTAGACGTGGTTGTCCAGCGAGTTGACACACACCACCGGCTCGCTGCCCATCGTGGCGACGGCGGGCGCGCCCTGGATGATGCCGCGTGTGCGGAAGCGCCAGAGGATCTCGCCGGTGGCCGCGTCGCAGGCCACCACGAAGTAGGTATAGGTCCCGAAGAACACCACCGGTCTGTCGTCGATGACGGCGAAGGCGGGCGTGCTGTCCACCCACGTCCCGACGTTCACGTCCCAGGCCTGCTTGCCCGTCTCGGCGTCCACGGCGTAGGCCCAGGCGGTGCGGCCCCCGAAGAACAGCAGGCGTCGGCCGCCGGCGCTGCCGAGCGAGAGCCCGCCGTGGAGCTCCTCGGCGGCGGCGTAGGTCTCGGGCCACAGGTCATGGCCGTCGCGGGCGCTGATGGCGAAGATCGCCCCCGGCTCGTAGGGCACGAAGAGCGCGGGCTCGCCGCCCACGGTGCCCAGGCACGGGGTGCTGACCGCGCCCGTGCCGAGCACGCGCCGCCACGCGATGTCGCCCGTCCTGGGCTCGAAGGCGATGATCTCGCCGCGCTGGACGTTGCGGGTGCCGCTCTGGTCGTTGTTCCACACGCCGCAGAAGAGCACGGGCTTGCCGTCGATCTCGGCGACGAGCGGGTTGGCCATGCGGGCGGGGTTGACGGTCTGGCGCCAGGGGAAGGTCTCGACCTGCCAGAGCACGCGGTCGTCGCGGCGGGCGAGCGTGGGCGAGGGGTCGAGCGCGTAGACCGAGCGGTCGGACGATGCGACGAAGAGCATGGGCCGGCCGTTGATGACGGCGCAGGTGGGCGTGGCGCCGACGGCGTCGCCGGTCGTGAAGGTCCAGGCCTCGGCGCCCGTCGCGCCGTCGAAGGCGTAGACGTTGCGATCATAGCAGCCGAGGAACACGCGCGGCTCGCCCTCGACGGTGGCCAGGCTCGGCGACGACCAGTAGGGCACGCCCTCGACGTAGACGAACAGCTCGCGCGGCGGCAGCGTCGCCCACGCCTTGCCGAGCGTGGTGGAGGCGAAGCGCGTCGGGCTCGCGCCCGTCCGCGCCGCGTCGCGGCCGAACATCGGCCAGTCGATGCTCTCGGCGGCCACAGCCGGGGTGATTGCGAGCAACACCAGGAGAGCCGACCGCCAAGTAGCACGACCAGACGCCCTCTCCCCGCGGGAGAGGGCGGGGGTGAGGGGCCTGAGGGCGACGGGCTGCCGCATCGGTGATCTGCTCCTTCCCACCCCTCTCCCTAACCCTCTCCCGGCGGGAGAGGGAAGCCGGCTCGGCAGCTCCCTGCCGGACGCGGCTCAGCGGGAGCTTCGCCCTCCCGCTCCGACCCGCTGCCCATAGTCGCTGTCACTCCGCCCGGCTCGAGCAGGCAGCGGGCGACGTAGGGCGTCGTCTGGCGCTGGCCGGCCCGCACGGCGACACGCTCGTGTGGCTGCCGAACGGTGCAGGCATCGACGCAGCGCATGCAGAAGATGCACGTCCTCCGGTCGCGGATCCCGTTCGTGATGCACTCGAGCGGGCACGCGCGCTCGCAGCGTCCACAGGACGTGCAGCGGCCGGTGCGGTTGATCTGCCAGGCGCTGTGGTTGGCCAGGAGCCCGAGCGAGGCACCCTCGGGACACATGTAGCGGCACCACCCGCACATGAGCACGATCGAGATCAACAGGATGCCGAAGCAGGAAATCAGCGAGGCCCACTCGACGTAGGCCGTGAAGAAGACGCAGAACGGGCCGTTCGCATACACCCCGTAGACGTAGACCGCCATGATGGTGCCCAGGGCGACGTAGCGCACCCGGCTCTTCATCCACCACTCCGACCGCCGGTCCGCCAGCACCCACATCACGATCAGGCACAGCCCGATGGTGGCGAACACCATGGCGTGCTCGATGAACGAGAAGGTCGCCGGCTTGGTCAGGAACGAGCTGACGAAGAGCAGCAGCAGCAGCGCGATGGTCAGCAGCCACTTTGTGACGAGGCCGGCCGTCGGCAGGTTGGGCAGCAGCCCCTCCGCGACGGCCGTGCGGACGCGGAACGCCAGTCCCGTCTCCGCGTCGCGTCCCCGGGCGGCGCGGCGGGCGCCGAGCCAGTCGCAGAGCCGGACCACGGCGCGAAGGCCCGCGGCCGTCGTGCGCCCCAGCCACCCCGACAGCTTCGCCAGCAGCTCCTGCACGAACCCCAGCGGGCAGATCCACCCGCAGAACACCCGCCCGAAGAACATCGTGCCCGCCGCCACCGTGCCGAAGATGATCAGGTACTTGAAGGCGTTGAGATCGTCGCGGCCCAGCGCGTTCGCGCCCAGCACCAGGTCGCGGGTCATGCACGCGCACGGATGCACGCCCATGATGAACGCGAGCGCCGAGAGCGTCTGCACCAGCCGGCGAGCCCATTGCCGCCCGGGGAACTTCCACCGCAGCAGCAGCGCCGCCGCGACCGTCAGCCCGCCCATGATCAGGAACGGCAGCAGGTCGAGCGCCGTGTCGCCCAGCGGCAGCACCGCGCGGGTCAGCACCTTCTTGATGACCAGCCGGTCGCCCTGGATGCCGAAGGGAAGCTCCACGCCTCGCGACTCCTCAGGCCTCGCGCCCTCTGCCCATCATAGCGCGGCCTCTGGCTCGTGGGGGAACACGTGGACGGCCTCCGGGCCGAACTCGAGGACGACCCGCTGCCCGACCGCGGCGCCCGACGCCGCATACTCCCGCTTGGTCTGGAGCACGACGAAGGGCTCGCCCGCCGTCTCGACGCGGTGGCGGACCACCGCGCCGCGGTCGGAGCTCGACTCCAGCAGGCCCTGGATGCAGCTCCGCGGCGGGCCGGGGACCGCGATGGCCTTGTCCTCGTGCACTGGCTCCAGGTGGATCAGCTCGGGCCGCACGCATACGCCCACCGGCCCGGTCAGCGTCGTCTCGGCGAACACCGCGCCCGCGCCCAACTCCACCCGCACGACGGTCCCGTCCTGCGTCGCCGTGCCCTCGAACACGTTCTCCAGGCCGACGAAGCGCGCGACGAAGGCCGACCCCGGCCGACCGAACACCGCGTCGGTCGTGCCGAACTGGAGCAGCCGGCCCTCGTGCAGGATGCCGATGCGGCGGCCGAGCACGCGCGCCGTCTCCTGGTCGTGGGTCACGTGGACGATGGTCGTGCCCGTCTGGCGGTGCAGGTCGGCGAGCTGGCCGCGCAGCGTCTCCTTGCTCACGGGATCGAGTGGGGCCAGCGGCTCGTCGAGCAGCAGCACGCGGGGCTGGATGGCCAGGGCGCGGGCGAGGGCCACCTTCTGCCGCTCGCCGCCCGACAGGGCCTCAACGCCGCGCTCGAGCAGGGTCGCGATGTCCAGCAGCTCCGCCAGGTCGCCGATGCGGCCCGGCCGCGCGTGCCGCGGCACCCCGTGGTAGCGCAGCCCGTAGGCGATGTTGCTCGCCACCGACAGGTGGGGGAACAGCATCGAGCGCTGGTAGACGAAGCCGATGCCGCGCCGCTCGGGCGGCCAGTCGGTCACGTCGTCGTCGTCGAGCAGCACGCGACCGCTATCGGGCCGGTTGATGCCGACGAGGGTCTCGAGCAGGACGGTCTTGCCGCTGGCCGTCGGGCCCAGGAGCACGACGTAGTCGCCCTCGGCGACCTCGAAGCTGATCTCGCGGAGGGCGAAGTCACCCAGCCGCTTGCTCAGGCTCTCGGCTCGAATCACCGAACCGGCTCCATAGCGTCCGCACGTTGCGCCACAGGGTCCGCGAGGCAGCCAGGTGCAGCCCCGCGAACAGCGCCGTGCACATCACGACCATCAGGATCGCAACCGTCAGGCTCGGGCCCTTGTCGCCCGAGCCGACGAACAGGTTGTAGATCCGCACCGGCATCGTCTCGGGGTAGGGGGCCAGGATGACCACCGAGCCGAACTCGCCGATCGCCCGGCCCCACGTCAGGATGCAGCCCATGAAGATCCCGCGCGCCGCCAGCGGCAGCGTCACCCGCACGAACGTCGCGAGCGGCCGCGCCCCGAGCGTCCGCGACACGTGCTCGAGCTTCGGGTCGATCGCGCGGAACGCCGCCATCGCCGACCGGATGAGGAACGGGCTGCTGACGAACACCTGCGCCAGGCACACGCCCTTCCAGTCGCCCGCCAGCCTCAGCCCCAGCCGCGTCTCCAGCCACGAGGCGAACCCCGGGTCCGGCCCCACGAGCATGGCCAGCGCGATCCCCGCCGCTGGCGGCGGAAGCACGATCGGCAAGTCCACCAGCGCGTCCAGCACGCCCCGGCCCGGGAACTCGCTCCGCACCAGCACGTACGCCAGCGGCACACCCAGCACCAGGACCACCAGGGTCGAGACCGTCGCCGTCTTCAGGCTCACCCAGATCGCCTGTCGAGTCGCCACCGCCCCGGGGTCCGTCCCGCGCACCAGACGGTCGAGGTCCTGCGGCGACCGCCACGTCGCCAGGTTCACCAGCGGGAAGAAGACCACGAGCAGCAGCACGAAGCCCACGAGGAAGCAGGCGAGCACCACGTAGTTGTGCTGCTGCCGCGCGTAGCGGGCCAGCGCCAGACCCACCAGGTAGAGCACGCACAGCAGGCCCAGCGTCGCCTCCGCGTAGAAGGGCATCACGAAGTACGACACCAGCACGCACACGAGGAACCCGAAGAGCACCGGCACGTGGTAGCACGCCGCCGTCAGCAGCAGGAACAGGCCGAAGAGCAGCAGACGATGCATCCCGCCAAAGTGCCACCGCACCTCGGCCGGACCCGTCGCCACGGCCACGAAGAAGCCGAACAGCAGCCCATACCATGCGACGTAGCCCCACACCTGCCAGCGCGGCTTCCCGCCGATGCGGAACGCCAGGTTGTAGAGGTAGGCGGTGTTGGCGACCAGGAGGAAGGCGTAGACCGTCAGCGAGCGCAGCGTCGGTTCGAGGATGGGGCGCAGCCACCACCACTCGAGCCCGGCCAGCGCCAGGGTGCCGAGCAGGAAGGCCACTATCCGCTTGGGCATGGAGCGCTCCGAGGCCGCGCCGCGGCCGCTGTCCCCTGTCTGCCGCGCCGGGGCCGGTGGCGCCATTCAAGCACACGCCTCCGTGCCTGTCAATTCGCGCCCGAGCTCGCGCGCGTGACAAGATTCTGCCGCAGCTTGAGTTACGGCGGCCAGCTAGCGGCGGGCACGGGGAGGCGGCTTGCCGCGGCGGGCGGGCTGGGTATAATGGGCTCGGGACGGGGGGAGGCGGCCCTGCGGAGGACGCGATGAGGACAGGCAGGCTGGCAGTGGTCGCGGCGTGGCTGGCCGCGTCGGCAGCGCTGGCGGCGCCGGCGAGCTGGCGGGCAGCGTGGGTGTGGGACGCGGGGCCTCGGTCGCCGCGCAATGCGTATCTGTATGTACGCAGTGGGCTTGTGCTGCCGGGCCGCGTCGAGCGCGCCGTGGCGCACGTCACCGCCGACAGCCGCTACCGCCTGTGGGTGAACGGCACGCTCGTCGGCTTCGGTCCCGCCCGCTGCGACCCGCGTCACCAGTACTACGACACCTACGACATCCGCCGCGCGCTCCGCCCCGGCCAGAACGCCATCGCGGCGCTCGTCCACCACTACGGCGTGGGCACGCAGTTCTACGTGCGGGGGGCCGCCGGCTTCCTGCTCCAGGCCGACGTCCGCTCGGCGGGCAGGGAGATCCGGCTCCAGACCGACCGGACCTGGCGTGTCGCGTCGTCCGCGGCCTGGCTGAGCGATGTGCCGCGGCTGAACGCGCAGCTCGGCTTCCCCGAGGTCTTCGACGCGCGGCGCGAGCCCGCGGGCTGGCGGAGCCCGGTCTTCGACGACTTCGAGTGGGAGGCGGCGACGGTGCTCGGGCCGGCCGCGGGCACCGAGCCCTGGCAGGCCCTGCTGCCGCGCCCCATCCCGCACCTCGCCGTCCGCGAGATCTTCCCCATCAAGGTCGCGGCGGTCGGCGAGAGCGCCGGGCCGACGCCGGCGCCGCGCGACCTGGCGAAGGCGATGGGCGGCGAGCCCCACGCGCCGCTCGCCGCCTGCTCGATCGACGCGCCCGACGCGCTCCTCCAGCGCGACGGCAAGCCCGCGATCGTCGTGGCGCCCCGCGGCGCCAGCGCCTTCGTCGTCCTCGATTTCGGCCGCGAGGTCGTCGGCGTGCCGCGCGTCGCCATCGCCGATGCCCCGGGCGGCATCCTCGACATGGGCTACGCCGAGACCCTGACCAAGGGCCGCGTGGACCCGACCCGCGGCGGCATCCGCTACGCCGACCGCTGTCGCCTGCGCCCCGGCGAGCAGGCCTGGGAGCTGTTCGGCCAGCGCGCCTTCCGATTCCTCCAGCTCTCGTTCCGCGACCTCGAGGGCCCGGTGAAGGTCGATGCCGTGTCCCTCCAGCTCGTGACCTACCCCGTCCGCGCGGCCGGCTCGTTCCGCTCGAGCGACCCGCTGCTTGATCGGATCTGGCAGGTGGGCGCCGACACGTGCCGGCTGTGCATGCAGGACGGGTTCATCGACTGCCCGACCCGCGAGCGGGCCCAGTGGTGGGGGGACGCGCGGGTGGAGATGCACATCGCGGCGTACGCGTTCGGCGACGGTCGGCTGGCGGCGAACGGGCTGCGTCAGATCGCGTGGTCGCAGCGGCGCGACGGCAGCGTGCTGGCGGCCTACCCTGCGGGGGGCCGGCCCGCGGTGCTGCCCGACTACGCGGCATTGTGGGTGACGAGCCTGCGCGAGCATTGGTGGCTGTCGGGCGACGCGGGGCCGATGCGCGAGGTGTGGCCCCAGGTGCGGAAGCTGCTGGCGTGGTTCCACGGCCACGTGGACCGCCACGGGCTGCTGGCCGACGTGCCGGGCTGGACGTTCATCGACGCGGCGAGCATCGACAAGGCGGGCGAGTGTGCGGCGCTCAACGCCTTCTACCACCGCGCGCTGCTCGACGCGGCCCAGATGGCCCACGCGCTCGGCCACGAGGCCGACGCCAGCCGCTGCCTGGCGCGCGCCGAGCGGCTGCGCAGCGCCTTCAACGGCCGCCTGTGGGCCACCGACAGCGGCTGCTACGCCGACGCGCGCTCCGACGAGGGCCTCGCGAAGGGCCGCTCGGTGCACGCCAACGCGCTGGCCGTGCTGTGCGGCCTTGCCGACGGCGCCAGGGCCACCGCCGCGACCGACCGCGTCGCGCGGCTCATCGCGGCGGAGCCGACGGGGCACGCCTCGCCCTACTTCATGCACTACGTGCTCGGCGCGCTGTTCCGCGAGGGCAGGGCACAGGTGGCGCTCGACGCGATCCGCCGGGGCTGGAAGGTCATGCTCGACGGCGGCGCGACCACCTGGTGGGAGCACTGGCACCCCCGCGCGAGCTGGTGCCACGCCTGGAGCGGCACGCCGACCTACCACCTGCCCGCATGGGTCGTCGGCGTACGGCCCCTGGCCCCGGGGTTCGCCAGGATCCTCGTCGCGCCCGAGCCGTGCGACCTGGGGCTGAACCTGCACGAATCGATGATCAACAACCTGGC
>CBFDBL010000251.1:0-8230 GCA_965603035.1 uncultured bacterium | reverse complement strand
CGCCGCCCGGGACCGCTGCGACGAGACCGTCGAGCGCATCCGATGCGTCCGCACCGCGCGCTGGAAGCTCATCCGCAACTTCCATCCCGAGCGGCCCCACGCCCAGCACAACCGCTACAAGGACCATAAGCCGATCACGATCGTGATGCGGCGGCTCTTCGCCCAGGGCAAGCTCGCCGCCGACCAGGCGCGCCCCTTCCTGTCCACACGCCCGGTCGAGGAGCTCTACGACCTCGAGGCCGACCCCCACGAGCTACGCGACCTCGCCGACTCGCCGCAGCACCGCGGCGTCCTCGAGCAGCTCCGAGCCAGGCTGACCGCCTGGATCGTCGAGACCCGCGACCTCGGCCAGCTCCCCGAGCCCCACATCGCCGAGCTGCTCGGCCGCTACCCCAGCGCGTGGGCCATCCTCCAGGACGCGCGGAACCAGGCCGTGGCAGCGCGCCTCCGCAAGGTGGGAGAGCTGGCCGAGCAGGGCAAAAGCGCGGTCCCCAGGCTCATCGAGGCGCTGGCCGACGAGGCGGCCCCCGTCCGCTACAGGGCGGCGCAGGGCCTCGGCAATCTCCGCGACTCCGCGAAGCCCGCGACCGACGCTCTAGGCAAGGCCCTCGCCGACCCCGACGGCGCCACGCGGGTCGCCGCCGCGCGGGCCCTCTGCTTCCTCGGCGCGGCGGATCGGGGCCTGCCGGTCCTGCGCCGCGAGCTCAGGGGGCACGCCAACGAGGTCGTCCGCCACTACGCCGCCCGAGCCCTCGAGGACGTCGGGAAGGCGGCCCTGCCCGCGCTCGACGACCTGAAGGCCGCGCGCAGCGACCGCTACGAGTACGTCCGCCGCGTCGCCGCGCGCACCGTCGCGCTCCTCGAGGACACCTACGACCCTGAGAAGCGACCCCTCACCGGCCGGCCGAGGAAGCGCAAGTAGCCCATGGCCCGCTTCCGAGCCGGGCAACCCACGGGGGATCCAGCGCGACCCTCCCGCAGCCACGCGGTGACCGAAGGGGAGCGCACCGGACAGCAAGGGAAGAGCCATGCCGTTCCTGCTCTACGAGCGCACCGAGCGCGGCGACGGGGCAATCGACTACTTCCAGCTCAAGGACGTGTCGCTCGCGGGCATGACGAACGGCCTGATCTACCCGTTCGTCAAGGCCTACGCCCGTGGCGCCAAGGCGTTCCCGTGGGGCGCGACGATCGGCGACCTGCTTGCCGCGTCGGGCATCCCTGCCGAGGGCCGCGCGCTGGTGGCTGACCTCAGGCCGACCGTCGAGGGCAACCTGTCGCTCTACGAGGTGACCGACCTCTTCGGCTACTCGTACGAGGATTGGACGCCGCTGTGCCTGCGGATGGAGCCGCTGGTCGTGGACCAGACGGTGCCCGACCCCGCGCGGTTCAAGCTGCGGTTCCGCCGCAAGGGCCGGCGGCGGCGCGTGCACCAGTTCCTCTACGTCCAGGGCGGCCTGACGGGCGGGACGTGGAAGTGGGGGCCGGTCGGCTCGGTCAACGGCGTGCTGCTGTGGCCCGACGCCCTGGCCTTCTTCCTCGAGATGCTCGCGGGAAGCGACTGAGGCACGGGGCGCCGCGTCGTGCCTTCCCCCCACCGCCCGCCCAGCGGGCCGTAGGGTGCCGAAGGGCCTGACGACGGACGACCGCGTCTTGACGAGCCCCCTGCGCGGGCGTATGCTGGCGCCTCCCAAACCGCCATGGCAAGGAGAACGCCTATGCGGATCGGACTGCCAGCGATCGTCGCGGCGGCTCTGGCCTGCGCCCTGGGCTGCCTGGGGCCTGGCGTCGTGACGCCCCCAAGCGCCTCGCGCCCGTCGTTCGACGTGCCGAGGCTCAGCGGCGTCACCGTGGACGGCAAGGTCGCCGACTGGGGCGACGGGGGCCTGCGCATCGAGGTGCTGACCTGTGCGGCCGGCCCGTGGCGGCCTGCGGCCGACTTCGATGTGGCCGCGCGACTCGGCTGGGACGATCGCGGGCTGCTCGTCTTCGTCGCCGTGTGCGACGACCAGCCCGTCGAGAACGACGACACGACGGAGCTGTGGCGCAAGGACTCCGTCGAGCTGTTCCTCGTCCCCGCCCACGGGGCGCGGGACCTCTGGCAGATCGCCGTGGCCCCGGGCCTCGACCCCAAGTATCCGAAGCTGCGTGCCCACCACTACGACCGCCGGCGGCGCGCGGCGCTCAAGGCGGTCGCGCTGACGGCCGAGCTGGCCCGCAGCACGGCGGGCGAGGGCTACGTGCTCGAGGCCAGGCTGCCGTGGGCCTGCCTCGGCATCGAGCCGCGGCTCGGCCGCGAGGTGGCGTTCCAGCTCTATGCGACCGACGTCGACGGCCCGGGCGACCACGTGCAGTATCGCTGGTTCCCCGCGGGCAACACCCACGCCGACAGCCGGCGCACCCGCCGCCTGCGCCTGGCCGAGCGGCCCGGCCCGGCCGTCGTGGCCGCCGCCACGGCCGGCTACGAGCGGTTCCGCCGCACCCGCATCCACGTGGCCGCGAGGGCCGGCAGGCGGGTCGTCGTGCTCGACGGCCGCCGCACCCTCGGCGAGGCCGAGCTGGCGCGCGACGGCCTGCTCCGCACCGCCAGCGTCGCCGCGCCCATGCCGCCCCGAGGCAAGCCCCGCGGCCCCCTCACGGTCGCCATCGACGGTGCCCCCGCCGCGACCGTCGTCCTGCCCGACGCCGACGCCGAGCGCAAGAGAGCCTTCGAGCGGGCGGCCCTCCGGCCCAGCCCGTGCGTCTTCAGCGGCGAGCGCTTCCCGGCCGTCGGGTTCGAGCGGCCTTCGCTCGTGGAGGACCTCATCGGCCCCTACACGCTCGAGACGGCCTTCTACGACGCCGACCACAACCAGGTGGTGACCGCGAAGCGGCCAGGGCGCTACGGCGCCGTCGTCGAGATCCGCCCCCAGGACGGCCCGCCGACGAGGCGCTTCCTCACGCTCTTCCGCCAGCCCAAGGGCCTCCGGTGGCGGCGCCACAAGCTCGCATTGACCGTCGAGCTGCCGCCCCAGCTCGGCATCCACCCCGACGTCGCCACCGCGCACGCCGAGACCCTCGCCGACCTGTTCAAGCAGGGCCTGGTCGGCGGCTTTGACCGCGAGGCCGACGCTGCCGTCGAGCTCGCCGGCCTGTTCGAGACGAAGCCGGGCACGCCCCCGACCCGGCGCACCGGCCCCCGAGCCCGCAACACCCGCTGGTGGCACGTGCTCAAGCGCAAGACCGGCGACCTCGTCCCGCTGCGCTACCTCGTCCACCTGCCGCCCGGCGCCGGGGACGACAAGAGCAAGCGGTGGCCCACCATCCTGTTCCTCCACGGCGCCGGCGAGCGCGGCGACAACCTCGAGCACGTCAAGCTCCACGGCCCGCCCAAGATCGTCGAGACGCGCAAGGACTTCCCCTTCATCGTCCTCTCCCCCCAGTGCCCGCGCGGCACGTGGTGGACGGCGCCCCCGCTCGAGGACCTGCTCGCCGAGGCAATGGCGAAGCACCCGATCGACCCCGACCGTCTCTACGTCACGGGCCTGAGCATGGGCGGGTTCGGGAGCTGGGCGCTGGCGTGCGAGCACCCCGGGCGGTTCGCCGCGGTGGTGCCGATCTGCGGGGGCGGGGATTCGCGCGACGTCGAGCGGATCAAGGACCTGCCCGTCTGGGTGTTCCACGGCGGCGCCGACGGGGTCGTGCCGGTCAGCGAGAGCGAGGAGATGGCGGCGGCGCTGCGCAAGGTCGGCGGGCGGGTGCGCTTCACCGTCTATCCCGCGGCGGGGCACGACTCGTGGTCGGCGACCTACGACGACCCCCGGCTCTACGAGTGGCTGCTCCGCCAGCGCCGCGGCAAGCCCGAGCAGCCGCGCGCGACCACCCAGGGCGGCACCCCCGACGAGGTGAGAGGCAAGAGGCCGAGCAATGCACCTTGACTGGGCGGCAAACGACGTCGCGAGCGGGAAGGCCGTCGTCACGACGCTGGACGTCCACGCCGCCGGCGAGCCGCTGCGCATCCTCACGGGCGGCCTGCCCGAGCTGCCGGGCGAGACCATGCTGGAGCGGCGCCGCTGGATGCGCGACCACCTCGACGACCTGCGCCGAGCCCTCATGCACGAGCCCCGCGGCCACCGCGACATGTACGGCTGCGTCGTCACCCCGCCCGTGTCGCCCGAGGCCGACGTCGGCGCGCTCTTCCTCCACAACGAGGGCTACAGCACCATGTGCGGCCACGGGATCATCGCCCTCGCGACCGCGCTCGTCGAGACCGGCGCCCTGCCCGCACGCGGCGAGCGCTCGCCCGTCGCCATCGACACGCCGGCGGGCCTCGTCCGCGCCACGGCACACGTGCGGCCCGACGGGCGGGTCGAGCGCGTCTCGTTCGTCAACGTGCCGAGCTTTGTCCTGCACCGCGACCTCGCCGTGGGCGTCTCGGGCATCGGCGAGGTCCTGCTCGACGTCGCGTTCGGCGGCGCCTTCTACGCCGTGCTGCCGGCGGCGGCCGTCGGCCTGCGGGTCGCGCGCGGCCAGCTCCAGCCGCTCGTGCGGGCAGCCGAGGCCGTCTGCGAGGCCGTGAATGCCGCCGTCGGCATCGAGCACCCGCTCGAGGGCGACCTCGGCTACCTCTACGGCGCCATCCTCACCGACGAGCCGGAGGACCCGGCGCACCACAGCCGCAACCTGTGCGTCTTCGCGGCGTCCGAGGTGGACCGCTCGCCGACGGGCACGGGCGTCTCGGCGCGCCTGGCCGTTCACCACGCGCGGGGCGAGCTGCGCGAGGGCGAGTCGATCGCGATCGAGAGCATCCTGGGCCGCGACAGCGTGTTCGAGGGCCGCATCGTGGGCCTCGCCGAGGTCGGGCCGCACGCCGCCGTCGTGCCCGAGGTCGCCGGCAGCGCTTGCATCACGGGGCGGCACCAGTTTATCCTGGCACCCGACGATCCGCTCCGCCACGGGTTCCTCATCTGAGGTCCGCGCCGCGCCGAGCAGCGAGGAGAGCAGACGTGACCATCGACCGCCGGACGTTCCTGCGCGCCCTGCCCGCTGGGCTCGCCGCGTGCGCCCTCTCCCGCCGCGCCGTCGCCGCAGGGGCGGGGGCCGGCGCCCGCAAGCCCAACATTGTGTTCATCCTGACCGACGACCAGGGCTGGGGCGACGGCACCCGCTTCGGCCACCCGTACATGAGGACGCCGAGCATCGATCGCCTGGCGCGCGAGGGCGCCTGGTTCAAGCAGTTCTACGTCGCCAACCCCGTGTGCTCGCCGAGCCGCACGGCCTTCATGACCGGGCACTACCCGGCGCGCCACCGCGTCCACCGCCATTTCTCGCGGCCGCAGAACCACAAGGCCTGGGGCATGCCCGACTGGCTCGACCCCGACGCGACCACCGTCTGCGACCTGCTGAAGACGGCCGGCTACGCCACGGCACACTTCGGCAAGTGGCACCTGTGCGGCGGCGGGGTGAAGGAGGCGCCCGCGCCCACCGACTACGGCATCGACGACTACCGCGTCTGCGGCCCCATGCACATGAAGGGCTGGGCACCCGAGACCCGCCGCGACCCCTTCTTCCGAGCTAAGTCCACGGGCTACTTCGTCGACGAGGCCATCCGCTTCATCAAGGCCAACCGGGGAACGCCCTTCTACATCAACCTCTGGACGCTCGTGCCCCACGCCACCCTCAACCCCACGCCCGAGGAGCTTGCCGTCTACAAAGGCCTCGAGGTCGCACCCGGCGACTTCCCCGGCTACATGCGCCAGTACGTCAAGGACGCGAAGGACACGACCTCGCAGATGCGCGTCTTCTGCGCGTCCATGACGGGCCTGGACAAGGCCATCGGCCGCCTGCTCGCCTTCCTCGACCGCGAGGGCCTAGCCGACGACACCATCGTCCTCTTCAGCAGCGACAACGGCCCCGAGGACTACCACATCGGCAACGCACGCAACGCGGGCATGGGCTCACCCGGCCCCCTCCGCGCCCGCAAGCGCAGCATCTACGAGGGCGGGGTCCGCACACCGCTCATCGTCCGCTGGCCAGGCAAGGTCGAGGCAGGGCGCGTGGACGACACGTCCGTCGTCGCATCGGTGGACTTCCTGCCCACCGTCTGCCGGCTCGCCGGCGTCCCCCTGCCCGGCCGCCTCGCGCCCGACGGCGAGGACGTGAGCGACGTCCTGCTCAAAGGCCCACGACCTCGCACGAGGCCCGTCTTCTGGGAATGGCGCGGCCCCGTCGCCGGCAACCCCGCCTACGAGCCGCCACGCCTCGCCATCCGCGAGGGCAAGTGGAAGCTCTTCGCCAACCCCGACGGCGCCAGCGTCCAGCTCTACGACGTGCCCGCCGACCCCGGGGAGCGCACGAACCTGGCCAGCAAGCATCCCGACGTCGCCAGGCGGCTGACCGCGAAGCTCCTCGCCTGGAAGAAGGCGCTGCCGGAGTAGCCCACACGCCCGTCCGCCGAGAGGATCCGCCGCCGTGAGAACCCGCTCTGGTGCCCTACTCGCTGCCGCGGCGCTCCTCGCCAGCCTCCTGGGCGCGTCGCCCGCCTCGGCCGCAGGGCCGACCGCCGGCGAGCGCGAGCTCCGCTACCTCGTGCCCTACATCCGACGCCACGACCTGCCCGTCAACCTCGGCCCCACCGGCGCCTCGGGATACGTGTGCAGGCACTGGATCGTCGTCAAGGACATCGAGCCCGGCACACCGGCCCACGACGCGCTGCGGCGCTGGGACATCCTCACGGGCGCCAACGCCAGGGCCTTCGCCGAGGGCGAGGACCCCCGCAAGGCGCTCGGCCGCGCCGTCACCGAGGCCGAGGCGGGACGCCGCAAGGGCGCCCTCGCGCTCGACCTGCTGCGCGACGGCAAGCGCCTGCGCGTCGAGGTGCCCCTGCGGGTGCTCGGCCCCTACAGCTCGACGTGGCCCTTCGCGTGCCGCAAGTCGGAGGCCATCCTCGCCGACGCCTGCCGCTTCGTCGCCGAGCGCTCGCAGCCCGATCGCGGCGCCACGGGCCACCGCGAGTTCAACGCCCTCCTCCTGCTCGCCTCGGGCGAGCTCCGCTACCGCGACGTCGTGCGGCGCACGGCGTATCGCCTGGTGGACGACCCGCTGACGAGCGGCTACCAGGGCTGGTCGCGCAGCTTCGCCGGCATCCTGCTCGGCGAGTACTACCTCGCCACGGGCGACCCGACCGTCGTGCCCAAGCTCCACCACCTGGCGAAGGTCACGGCCGCTGGCCAGATGCGCTGCGGGAGCTGGGGCCACCGCATGCCGTGGGGCGCCTACGGCGCGGTGAACCAGATCGGCCTGATGTGCTTCCTCACGCTCGTCCTGTGCCAGGAGGCCGGCGCCCCGGTGGACCCCGCGGCGATGCAGCGCTCGACCGACTTCTTCGCGAAGTACGCCGGCAAGGGATGGGTGCCCTACGGCGACCACGTGCCCTGGCGCGGGACGAGCGGGAACGGCAAGAACGCCTCGGCCGCCATCGTCTTCGACCTGCTCGGCTCGCATCCCGAGGCCGTGCAGGCCTTCGCCCGCTCCGTCGCCGCGTCGTACGACTACCGCGAGGTGGGGCACACGGGCGCCTACTTCAGCTTCCTGTGGGGTCCGCCCGGAGCCTATCGGGCGCCGCGGCCGCGGTTCCGCAAGTTCCTCGACGACCAGGCGTGGTACTATGACCTCGTGCGGACGCCCGGCGGCGGGCTGGTGTGCCAGCCGAACCCCGAGAACCTGTCGGGCCGCACCCCCGGCCACTACACGCAGCGGGGGCCGGAGTGGACGACCGGCGGGATGGCCCTGCTCTACGCGCTGCCCCAGGCGCGCCTGCGCATCCTCGGCGCCCCGAAGGGCGTCTTCGGCCAGCGGCCGCCGGCGCTGCGCAAAGCCCTGGAGCTCTGGCACGCGAAGCGCTGGCGCGAGGTCGGGGATCTGCTCAAGGGGAGCGAGGCCCCCGCCGCAGGCCTGCTCGGCGCGCTCAAGCGCATGGAGCAGGACGTGGCGCTCACCCTCGACGCCATCGAGGCGAACGTCGGCAGGGGCGACGTGTTCCTCGCCTCCGAGCAGCTCAAGGCGCTCGAGCGGCTGCTCGGCGAGCGGCGGCCCAAGATGGCGGAGCTGGCGCGCGCGCTCGAGGGCGAGGCGGTCGCAGCGGAGATCGAGCTCGGCAGGGACTACTACAAGGCGCTCGGCGGCTACCGCCGCCACCGCCGCACGCGCGGCACGATGAGCAACATCGCCAGGCGCAGCAAGGGATACTACGCGA
>CBFDBL010000250.1:0-8235 GCA_965603035.1 uncultured bacterium | reverse complement strand
AGAGCAGGTGGAGCTCGCCGCCGCCGGCGACGGCCCTGGGCCGGGTGTAGCGCTTGAGCACCTGGTCCCAGATGCTGGGCTCGCTGGCGGCGGCGGCCGACGCGGCGATGGCGCACAGAGCGAGAGCCGAGCAGCGCACGGTGGTCCTCACAGGTTCAGGCCCCCATCCACGCAGAGGACCTGGCCCGTGACGTAGCGCGCGAGGTCGGAGGCCAGGAAGGCGACCATGGCGGCCACGTCGTCGGGCCGGCCGAACGCGCCGAGCGGGATGAGGCCGACCATGGCCTCGCGGCGCGCCGCGGGCATGTCGGCGGTCATGTCGGTGTCGATGATGCCGGGGGCCACGGCGTTGGCCGTGACGCCGTAGGGCGCCAGCTCGCGGGCCGTCGCGCGCGTCAAGCCCAACAGGCCGGCCTTCGCCGCGCAGTAGTTCGCCCGCTGCATGTCGCCGAGCAGGGCAGCGTCCGACGCGATGTTGACCACCCGTCCCCACTTCGCCGCCATCATCTGCCGCGCGGCGGCCTTCGTGCACAGGAACGCGGCCTTCAGCGACGTGTCCACCACCTCGTCCCACTGGGCCTCGCTCATGAAGGCCAGGTAGTTGTCGCGCACCACCCCGGCGTTGTTCACGAGGATGCCGACGGTGCCGAGCTGCTCCTTGGCGGCCTTCATGAGCGCCCGGACGGCGGCGAGGTCGCGCACGTCGGCCTGGACGGCGAGGGCTCGGCCGCCGGCCCCGTCGATGGCGGCGACGACCTCCGCGGCGGCGTCGGCCCGCTCTCGGTAGTTCACCGCCACCGCGGCGCCCTGCCCCGCCAGCGCCAGGGCGACGGCGCGCCCGATCCCGCGCGACCCGCCCGTCACCACGGCCACCCTGCCGTCAAGCTGACCCATCGGAGCGTCCGCCTTCCGCCATTCGCCGCGCGGCTGCCGCGTGGCGCGGGCCGCCGCCTATCCCTCGGCCACCGCGGTCGCCACGGCGTAGTGGTCGGTGTGGGCGATGGAGATGTGGAGCGTCGTCAGCCCCATGGCCTCGGCGCGGGCGAGCGCCCCGCCCGACAGCGTCGCCGACGGCTCCCCGCCCGGCCCCGTCTCCACCTCCACGTCCTGCCACGTGATCCCCTTCACCCAGCCCGTCCGCAGCGCCTTGAGCACCGCCTCCTTGACCGCGAACCGCCCGGCGTAGTGCACCGCGGGCCGCGGCCGCTCGTCGCAGTACGCTCGCTCCCCCGGCGTGAACACCCGGCTCGCGAATCGCTCCCCACGCCGGCCCATCACGTCCGCCAGCCGCTCGACCTCCACCAGGTCCACCCCGACGCTCAACACGGCCATCCGCTGTCCCCCCGTGCTGCTCTGCCCCGTGCGCGGCCCCCCGAGGAGGCCCGACGCCGTCAGAACTCGCCTTTCTGCTCCTCCATCTTCTTGTGCAGCCAGTTGCGGATGCGCGCCAGGCGCTCCTGGAAGTCGGCCTCGGCCATCGCCTCGGCGTGCCCGTCGGCGAACACCACGTTGCGCACGCGGCGCCCGAAGCTCTGGCGCTCCCACGCCAGCGGGACCATCGCGGCCTTGTTGAAGGCCCCGAGCTTCAGCTTCAGCCCAGGCTGCTCGTCGAGCAGGTAGCGGTAGCTCGTGGCCCGGCCGCCGGCCGGCTGGGGCGCCGGGTCGTTGGGCGCGACCAGCAGGGCCGCGTCGTCGAGGAGCTTCGCCTCGAAGAGCGCCCCGAGGCTCGCGGGCAAAGCGTCCTCGTGGTCGTTGGCGTAGACGATGCACGCCACACTGATCTGCTTGAGGTTGTTGAGCGACTGCACGCCGCGCGCCGCGGTCCGCGCCCTCGCGATCGCCGGCAGCGCCACCCCGGCCGCCGCGCCCGCGGCGAGCGCCGCCGGCACCGGCCCCGCGAAGTCCACGCCCAGCGGCGAATGCACCTCCCACACCACCATGTCGTCGGTCGCGTAGGTGTAGGACACCGAGCCGAACAGGTGCTTGCGGAGGGTGCGGGTGGAGGGCATGTTCGCCAGGTCGATCGCCACGGGGTTGCGCGGGATGCCGTGTGCCATGGTCAGCAGGGGCCCGAGCATGCGGTAGGCCTCGACGAAGGCGCCGCCGAAGTCGGAGTACGAGATCGTCACCGCGTCGCGCGGGACCGCCTTCGCCATGGCCAGGTAGCCGGCGTTCTCGAGCAGCGACGGCTCGGCGCCGTCGAGGAACAGCAGGTAGTCCTTGAGGTGGATGGGGGTGAGGGCGAACGCGGCGCGGCCCTCGACCATGGCGTAGCAGGGCGCGAGCGGGACGGGCAGCCCTGGGGTGACGAGGTAGCGGATGGTGTGGTCGCCGAAGGGGACGGCCTTGAGGGCGGCGCCGGCCTCCGGGCCTCGCTGCTGGCGGATGAGCGCGTCGAGCTGGGCGACGAGTGCGGCGAGCGCCTTGTCGAGCTTCCCGGCGTCGGCGACGGCCTGGGAGATGACCACCGCGGGCAGGAGCGACTCGGCGGACGTGGTGACCACGGTGCCGCGCCCGAAGGCGCCGAACAGGTCGTCGCGGAGCCGGATGCCGGCCTGGGCCTCGAAGCGCGCGACGGTCTCGCGCGCGTCCACGCCCTGGCCCTCGGTGAGGACTTGTGCGACGGCGAGGATGGCGTCGTAGAGTGCGCGGGGCTCGAGGTTGGAGGCGGAGGCGATGGCCGCGTCGCGCGGGATGAGCTTCAGGAGCTCCCTGTCCACGGGCTCGGAGGCGACGATCTCGAGCAGGCCGCGGCGCTCGCCCGCCGTCTGGGCGAACAGGGTGCTCACGAGCGCCCTGCCGCGCGCGCCGAGCCGGAAGCCGACGGTCCGGACCTCGTTGAGGCCCAGCTCCCGCATGACCGCGAGCGCCTGCGGCGGGGCCAGCGCCCCGAACCGCTCCATGACGGCCACGTGGTTGTAGAGCACGAGCGCCACGGGCGAGCCGCCCATCTGCGCCGCACGCTGGAACGCCGCGACGCCGGCGACTGTCGGGCCCTGCCCGCCGAGCGCGCGCTCGAGCGCCGCCTGCGACGTGGCCGCGAGCAGGTAGTCGCCTCGGAAGCCGTAGAGCAGGCCCACCGGCCCGGCGCCGAGCTTCGTCACCTCGATGCCGGCGAGCTCGAGCTTCGGCGCCTGGCGGCCCGTCAGCGCGCCGAGCTGGCCGAGCAGACCCGCCACGTTGCGGCGGGCGGGCGCCTCCGCATCGCCCACCTTCACCACCAGCAGCACGTCCGGCGGCGCCTGCCCGCCCTGCGCCGACGGCAGCACGGCCAGGCCGATGCGGCAGCCCACGAGCGGCTTGAGCTGAGCCAGGTTCACTCGCAGGAACGTCGCGGCGAGCTGGTTGGCGCCCGCCACCGTCTGCCGCAGCGACGCCATCCACTCGCGGACCTCGGGCTCCTCGAGGAGCTGGTAGAGGGCCGTCTGCTCGAGGTCGGTGCTGTCGCCGTAGTAGCAGGCGGCGACGATGGCGTCGGCCGGCAGCAGGTCCTGCACGTCGGCCTCGCCGCCGGCGGCGGCGCAGGCCACGGCGGCGGCGACGAGGCAGAGGGCTGAGAGGCGACGCGTCATCGCTCGCTCCTGTGGATGGCGGCGGCTTCAGAACTCCGTCTTCGGCACGCGGGGCTTCGTGTGCTTCTCGACGTGGCGCTCGAGCTCGAGGGCGAGCTGGCGGAAGCGGCCGTCGTTGACCAGCTCGACGTGCCCGTCGAAGAACACGACGCAGCGGCTGCCGTCGTAGAAGCCCTCGCGGTCCCACGCCAGGATCGCCTGCGCGGGGAAGCCCTGGCCGAAGACCCGCCGGGCGTGCCGGTCGAAGCAGCTCTCGTAGCTGCACGCCATGGCGTTCCTGAGCTTCGGCGGATTGGGGTCCGCGGGCGCGACGAGGACCTTCGGGTCCTCGATGTACTTGCGCTCGACCAGCTCGGCGAGGCTGGCGGGGTACTCGTTGCGGTCGTTGAGGCACATGGTGGCGGCCATGCCGACCTGGCGGAGGTTGTTCATGTCGACGGTGCGGCGAGCGGCGGTGCGTGCCCGGCCGATCGACGGCAGCGCCACGGCGGCGATGGCCGCGCCCCCGAGCACCGGCATCGCGTGCGGGCTCAGCAGCGCCAGCCCGTCGCCCTGGGCCACCATCCGGTAGCGGCCGCCCTCGCACACCGAGTACGCCACGCTCCCCTTGGCATAGCGCCGCAGCAGCCGCGACGACGGCAGGTTCGCCACGTCGGGCGCCCGCGCCACCTCCAGCTCGTCCCCGAGCCCCTGGAGGAATTGCAGCAGCGGCCCCACCGTGTTGTAGAGCGTCACCAGCGTGCTCGACCACTCGCCGTAGGACACCGACGACGCCCCCTCAGGCACCAGCGGCAACAGCTTCCGGAACTCCGCGTGCTCCATCACGCTCGGCCCGTCGTCCACCACGAAGTCCAGGTAGTCCTTCAGGTCGAGCGGGTGGCGTGCGAAGACGAACACCTCGCCGAGGTTGGCATAGCAGGGCGCCCAGCCGCCGAGGAGCAGTGCCGGGCCGCCCATGAACCACAGGTAGCGGCAGGTGTGGCCGCGGTACTGGAAGGGCTTGAGCTCGGTGCGGATCGGGCCGAGGTTGCCGCCGGCGCCCGCCAGGAGCAGGTCGAGGCGGTTCACGAGCTGGCCGAGGCTCGCCTCGAGCTTCTTGGGGTCCTTGACCCGCTGCACGACGACGGCCGAGCTGCCGATGGCGCCCAGCCCGTGGCTCGAGACCACCACGGTCCCCCGGTCGAGCGCGGCGAGGAAGGCCTCGCGCACCTGGAGGCCCGCCTTGCCCTCGAGCTCCGCCAGCTTCCCGCGCGCCGCCTCGCCCGCCTCGGGGTCGGCCTTGCCGACCGCCTCCCAGATCGTGTCCCACACGCCGCCCAGGTCCATCGACGTCGCCCAGAAGAGCGCGGCGTCGCGGGGCACCCGCTCGAGCAGCGCGCGGTCCACGGGCGGTGCGTCGGTCAGCCACTTCGCCAGGCCCGTCGCCTTCGCGGCCTCGGGCACCTCGACGCGGGCCTCGACCACGAGCCGCTTCGCGCGCGGCACGACCAGCACCTCGGCGGCCCGCACGGCGTCGAGCCCGAAGGCCGCGACCGCCCGCCGGCCCGCCTCGTCGAGCCCGTCGGCCTGGAGCTTCAGCGCCGCCTGCACGTCCACCCGCAGCCGCAGGAACGCGCGCTCGTCGTCCAGCCGGGCCGTCACCTTCGCCGACGCAGGGTCCAGCGCGCGCCGCAGGAGCGCCTCGGTGCTCGCGTCCACCAGGAACTCGCCGTCGAAGGCATAGTGGTGAGGGTCGCCGTCCCCATCGACCAGCGCCGTCGCCGCGGTCTCGCCGATCTGGAACTGCCGCACGCTGTCCGGCTTCGCCTTCTCGCGCGTGTGCCGCAGGAGCGCCTCGAAGGCCGTCCGCGTCACGCTCCCCGCGGGGCCGACCCGCACCGCGGCCACGATGGTGGAGGTGCCTGCCTCCTCGCCCGGCTCCGCCCCCCCGATGGCGAGCTCCGTGCCGACCGCCGCGCGCAGCGCCGGCGAGGCCGGGAACCCGGCATCCTCGTCGAGCGCCCGCCACAGCGCCTCGACCAGCGGCTGCCACTGCGCCAGCGACGCCTGGACCTCCGCCTCCTGGAGGAAGGCGTGGAGCGGGGTGTCCCGCAGGCCGGGGTGGCCGCCGTCGTAGCAGATCGTCAGCCAGCAGCTCGCCGGCAGGTACGACGCCGCCCGGCGGGCGCCCCCCGCGGCCGTCGCGGCCAGCACGCACAGCGATGCCGAGAACCACAGGATACGTCGCCTCATCCGTTCCTCCTGCCTTCGCATGGATTCTATCAGGATGGCGCCCGCGCGTCAACGGGCGCCGCGCGGCGCAAGGAGGTCAGCGGGGGGCGGCGGGGCCGTCCTCGGCCAGGCGGGCGAGGGCGTCGTCGTAGTCGGCGACCCGGGCGCTCCAGTCGTAGCGCTCGGCAACGTGGCGGAGGGAGGTGCGGCGCACGTCGTCGAGGCCTGCGATGAGCTGGGGGAGGCGCTCGACGAGGTCGGCGCGGTGGCGGTAGAGGTGGCGTGCGTGGTGCTCCTGGGGCAGGAGCTCGGGGTAGGTGAGCTTGTGGGGCAGGAGCGGGAAGCATCCGCAGTAGATGGCCTCGATGACGGCGACGCCGAAGAACTCGTGGTGGGCAGTGGAGACGACGATGTCGGCGCGATGGAGGAGCCGCGCGTAGTCGTCGCGGCTCTCGAGGTAGCCGAACTGGTCGACGCGGTCGGCCAGGCGGCGGCGGGCGACGTCGAAGATCGGGGGGGCCTGGCGGAACTGCTCGCC
Organism: uncultured bacterium; assembly: GCA_965603035.1. Classification (GTDB taxonomy): domain Bacteria; phylum Planctomycetota; class PUPC01; order DSUN01; family DSUN01; genus CAZDNN01. Next base: position 1,914 of record CBFDBL010000250.1, on the reverse strand, counting down.
GGCGACGGCGAGACGGAACGGGACGCCGTCGTCGGCGAGGTCGAAGAGCGCGCCGAAGAACTCCTCGGGGTTCTTGTCGTACTCCCAGCGGTGGTTCCAGAGGATCACGGCCGGGCCCTCTCGCGTCGGTGCCTCGACGTCGAGCGAGCGCAGGTCGATGCCGAGGGGGAGTGTCGCCGAGCGCGCCGCGATGGTGTCGGCGAGGCCCGCAGGCACGAAGTCGGGCATGCGCCGCATGAGGCTGGCGGCGGCGTCGAGGAACTCGCAGCGGTGGAAGTCGGAGTTGAAGAACACCCTGTCGGCGACGAGGCAGGTGGTGAGGTTGGTGAAGGCGAACTGGTAGTCGCGCTCGCTCTCGTGGAGGACGGGGTAGGTGAGCTGGTTCTCGTGGAAGTAGACGGCCTTGGGGACGTCGGCGAGTCGGCGGGGTGCGAGGCCGACGAGGGTGGCGAGGTCGAGGAAGTCGCTGGCGAACAGGAGGTCGAAGGGCTGGTCGAGCAGTGGGGCGACGTGGAGGGCGGCGCCGCGCATGCGCCACTTCCACTTGCGCGCGGGCAGGGTCACGAGTGACCAGTCGTGACGGCTGGCGCGTGCGAGGCCGTCGATGAAGGCTCGGTGGGATCCGCCGTAGTAGGGCTCGATGGCGAGGATGCGGAGGCTCACGGCTTGCGCTCGAGATCGAAGCGGAGGATGGAGGCGGCCCTCTTGAGCTGCGCGAGGAGCTCGGCGCGGCGCTCCTGGCGCTGCTCGGCCAGGAGCCGGCCGCGGATCCTCTCGCGGGCCTCGGCGAGGGACTGGCGGCTGGCCGGCTGGACGCCGGAGACCCTGACGATGAGGTAGCCGTCCTCGGCCTCGACCAGGTCGCTGACCTGCCCTGGCTTGAGCTTCGAGGCGGCCTCGTCGATGGGGCCGACGAGCGCGCCCTTCTCGACCCAGCCGAAGTCGCCGCCCTTGTCGGCGAAGGCGCCGTGCGAGTGCTGCTTGGCCAGCGCCGCGAAGTCCTCGCCCTTGGTCCGGACGCGGTCGAGGATATCGGCGGCCTTCGCCTTCGCAGCGGCCTTGCCGCCGGCTCGCGCGGCGTAGATCGCGATGACGTGCACGCGGCGGCGCTCGCGGAGCATGAAGTCGGCGGGGTGCTTCTCGTAGTAGTCGGCCACCTGGCGGGGGGTGATCGAGCGCACGCTCTGGAGCCGCAGCAGCAGGATCGACACGAGCAGCCGCTCGCGGATCAGGTCGCGGCGGCCCTCGGCATCCACCCCGAGGCGCCGGAGGCGCTCGACCTCGGCGTTCACCTCCTCGGGATCGGCCTCGACCTTGCGCCGGCGCGCCTCCTGCACCAGCAGCTTCTGCTCGATCAGGCCCTCGCGCGCCCGCTCGCGGGCCGCCCGCACCTGCTCGTCGCTCACCGTCCGCGCGCCGCGCAGCAGCTCGACGACGATCGCATCCACCTCGAGCTTCGTCACCGGCTCGTTGTTCACCAGCGCCACGATCGCGTTGACGACCTGCCCCTCGTCCGCCGCCGGCGACCCCGCGGCGCCGGCCGTGAGAGGCAGCACCAGCATCGCCGCAAGCCCAAGAGGTCGCACCATGGCGCCCGTGCTCCAGAACACCCCGACTGGCTCTCCCGCCGCGATGGTAGCAGATGACCGACAGGGAGTCAAGATCTCCGACCGCCGCGAGCCCGGCCCCGGTTCGAGGGGGTGCCGCCATCCCGGCGGGAGTATGCAGGGTGGGAGGCGCAAGCAGGCGGGGCCGGTGTCTTCGCATTCGCGCGAATGCGAGAATGGTCGGCCCAGGCGCTGTGGCTGCCTCCCCTTCCCTTTCCCCTTCACTCTCGCCGCCACGCATCCGCGTTCATCCGCGGTTCCATCCTGCATGGGCTCCAAGCCTCGCTCGACCCCATCTCAGGACCCC
>CBFDBL010000249.1:0-8243 GCA_965603035.1 uncultured bacterium | reverse complement strand
CCGGTCACGCGGTAGCGGCGGGCGGGCCCGACGGGCGCGGCGGAGGGCTTGGGCGCCTGCTTGCCGACGAGCCAGATGTCGCCGACGTAGAGCGTCGGCGTCGCGCCCTGCGCGCAGGCGATGTACCAGCGCTCGACGGACGTGAGATCGGGCTCGGAGCCGTTGACGTTGCGCAGCTCGTCGATGCCGATGCGCACGGCATTCTTCCCCGGCTTGAGCACGATGGGCGCGTCCACGCGCGTCTGGTAGCCGGTCGTCCGCCGGTGCTTGACGGTCAGCGTCAGCGAGACCTGCTCGTCGCCGGGGTTGAGGGCGTCGAATTCGAGGGTGACGAACGGCTTCCAGTCGGTGACCTTCGCGATGCGGTCGCCGACGCTGTCGCCGGCGTGGTAGACGACCTTGAGGGCCTGGCCGCCGAGCTGCGGGCAGTCCTCGAGCGTGAACTTCGTCAGACCGTCGCTGCCTGTGTCGGTCGGCAACTGGCCCTTCGTCACGTGCAGCAGCGCCTCGCGGCCCTCGTCCGCGCCCAGGGCGGCAGCGACCAGGCAAAGGAGAACAAGGCACGCGCAGCGGCTTCGGCGTCCCATGGCAGATTCTCTCCTCTGAGTCTCTGTGGCGAGATTCATCCTGCGACAGTGTCCACGGCGACGCGCTCGCCGCCCTTGGCGAGGCTGCGGCGCGCGGCCTCGCAGATGCAGCAGAGGCGCTCGCCCGCCGCCGCGTCCGCCGAGGGCGCGGCGCCCGTCCGAATGCACTCGACGAAGCTGTGCGCCGCCTCGAGCGAGCCTGGGAAGCCGAAGATCTCGCCCTCGGCGCGCTCGGGCGAGCGGTCCTCGGGCTCGCCGTCCTTGGGTGTCAGGGTGACCGTGCCGCCCACGATCTCGCCGACGAGCCGGCCCTCGAGGCCGATGGCCTCCACCGTGATGTCGCTCCCGCCCCCCGCGGCGAACAGGCACATGCCGAAGCTGGCCACCACGCCGCCCGCGTAGCCGATGGTGGTGAACGTGTAGTCCACGTCGCGGATGCCCAGGCGCGAGCCGCCCGCCGCCGTCGCCCACTGCGGCGGCGCGCCCGCCAGGTAGCCGAGCAGGTCGATGTAGTGGATGCACAGCTCGTGGAACTGGCCGCCCGACTGCTCGGCATCGGCCCGCCACGCCCCGGGGGCACCCCACGACCGCCAGACGTTGGTGTGCACGAGCGCCGGCTCGCCGATGGCCCCTTCGTCGATGAGCCCGCGCATCGTCGTCGCCACGTCGGAGTAGCGCAGCTCGACCCCCACCTGCACCACCCGCCCGCCGTCGGCCGCCTCCGTCACGATGGGCGCGCACTCGACGGGCTCGGTCGCCAGCGGCTTCTCCACGTAGACGTGCTTGCCCGCCCAGACGGCCGCGAGGGTCATCGCCCCGTGCAGGTGGTTCGGCGTGCAGACCACGACGGCATCCACCGCGTCGCTCGCCAGCAGCGCGTCGTAGGAGGCGAACGCGGCCGGCTCGGCCCGCCCCGCGAGCGCCCGGCGCCCGCGCGCGAGGTTGTCGGGGCTGCGGCTGCACAGTGCCGCGAGCTCGGCGCCCTCGACCCGCAGCCAGTTCGGGATGTGCACGTCGCACGCCCACCAGCCCAGCCCCACGATGCCGATGCGCACGTCGCTCACCCTGGCTCCTCCAATCGATGCTCCATCGGCACGCCATTGTAGCCCGCGCCCTGGGGCGATCAAGCCCTGGCGCCCGAGCATTCGCGATCCTTGACATCCCTGCCGGCAAGGGCTATACTCCGGTCAGGGCAGGCGCCATGCCCACGCAGGAGACCCGGGCGATGGCCGACGTGGCCGAGGCGATGTCGTTCGAGGAAGCACAGGAGCGCTACGCGGGCAAGTGGCTCGCGCTGGAAGTCGTGTCCGAGGGCGAGGGGGGCATGCCGCTGGAGGTCCGCCTGCTCGAGCAAGCCGATACCCGCCAGGAGGTCTGCGAGAGGACGCGGTTGCTGCACGACGTCCTGATCGCGTTCGCGGGTCCTGTCGTCCCAGAGGGGTGGGAGTTCCTGTTCCTCGCCGGTCGTCCCCCCTGCTAGATCTGGCCGAGGTCCCCAGTGCGATTCCGGATTGCTCCCGGCCTTCCCGTGCTGCTGCCCGTCCAGGTCCATGGACCTGCGGAGGTGCGGCGTCTGTGGGGCATGCTCGACACGGGCGCGTCGATGATGACGATCCCCCCGCAGGATGCGACGATCCTGGGGTACGACCTGGATGCCGCCCCGATGGCGAGCGCCCTCACTGCCAGCGGCATCGCGAGCGCGCGGCGCATTGTCCTGTCGCGCGTGGTGATCGCAGGCTACGAGGTCGAGGACGTGCCCGCGCTGTGCCTCGACCTGTCGGTCAGCGGTGCGTCGGCGCTGCTCGGCCTCAGCCTGCTCTCCCGCCTCAATGTCACCCTGGACAGTAAGGCCAAGATGCTCACCATCACCGATCCGTGAGGGGCGTCATGGAGCGAGTGCTCGAGTACGTCGAGCAGCACGCGCCGGAGATTCACGAGCGGATGCTCGCGCTGTGGCGCGGCGGTGCCGTCGAGATCGACCGGGGGGCGCAGGCGGTGCGGCTGCGGGCGGAGGCGTCGCCGAGCGCGGACGTGCGCGAGCAGTTCGCGGAGCTGGCGGCGGCGCTCGCCACGATCCGCGCGTTCCCCGAGCCGTCGCTGGCGGTCGGCGAGCGCGGGCCGGTGTCGGTCATCCTGTGCGGCGGGAAGGGCACGCGGATGCGGTCGCGGGAGAAGCACAAGGTGTGCTTCGAGGTCCGCGGCCGCGCGGCCATCAATCGGGCGCTCGACGTCTACGAGGAGTGCGGCATCCGCCGGCACGTGATCGTCGTCGGCGTGCTCGGCGAGCAGGTCGTGGCCGAGGTGACCGGCGAGCACGAGGGGGTGGACTTCGCCTACCAGCTCCACCCGATCGGCACGGGGAACGCGGCGAAGCAGGCCGCGTGGTTCCTCGAGCGGCAGTACTACGACGGCGACATCCTGGTCGTCGCGGGCGACAAGGTGCTCGACCCCCGCGCCGTGCGGAAGCTCTACACGGAGTTCGAGGAGCGCGACGCCGACCTGGCGATCAGCGTGGCGCCGAAGGCCCGGTGGCCGGACTCGGGCCGCATCGTGTTCCGCCGCGACGGGTCGCTGGACTCGACGGTGGAGGCGCGCGACGTGGCCCGCGCCCGCGCGCTCCGCCGCGTCCTGACCGAGAAGGAGGCGTCGCCGGAGCTCGGGAACGGCTACTTCCTGCGCGTCCTGCGCCAGGCCGAGCCGCGGCCCGACAGGGCGCGCCTCATGTTCGGCGAGCTGCTCGCGCGCCTCGGGAGCGAGGACGAGACCCCCCTGCCCGCGCTCAAGGCGCTCATCCCCGACGAGGCCACCCGCTTCACCGTCCGCGAGGCCGACGGCGCCGACACCGTGCTGACCGCCGACCAGCTCGAGGAGCAGACCTCGAAGGTCAACGTCTCGGTCTATTGCTTCAAGGCCCGGGCCCTCTACGACGCGCTGCGCGAGATCCGCGCCGACAACGCCCAGCGCGAGGAGTACCTGACCGACGTCGTCACCATCCTCTCGCACAAGCGCCGCGGCGACGGCACCTACCGCTACAAGCTCATCACGGTGGACGTGGACGACCCCAACTGGGCGCTGGCCTACAACAACCCCGAGGAGCTGCTCGAGATCGAGGACTACCTGCGGCGCCAGGAGGCCCTCGCCGCAGGCGTCGCCGAGCCGGCCCGACGGCCGCGGCGCACCGTCGACGAGTGGCTCAAGCTCTTCGACGCCTGGGACCCCCGCCTCGTCGAGCGCTTCACCGCCATCTACGGCCCCGACCCCGCGCTCCACCACGAGCGATACCAGGCCTACCGCGACGCCCTGCTCGAGTTCGCGCGCGTCTACGGCCCCCAGGCCGAGGTGCTCATCATCCGCTCGCCCGGGCGGGTCAACCTCATGGGCCGGCACGTGGACCACCGCGGCGGACACAACAACCTGATGGCGATCAACCGCGAGGTGCTCATGGTCGTCGAGGAGCGCCCCGACAACAACGTGGCGCTCCACAACCTCGACTTCCGGCGCTTCAAGTTCCGCACCTTCAACATCGGCGAGGTCGTCGCCTCGCTCGACTGGGACGACTGGATCGCGACGATCAACAGCGAGAAGGTGCTGCGCATGGTCCGCGAGGCGGGCGGCGACTGGGCCAACTACATCAAGGCCGCCGCGCTGCGGCTCCAGGAGAAGTTCCGCACCCGCCGCATCCACGGCCTGAACGTCATGGTCAGCGGCAACATCCCGATGGGCGCGGGGCTCAGCTCGTCGTCGGCCATGGTCGTGGCCGCGGCGGAGGCGATCTGCGAGGTCAACGGCCTCGCCGTCACCCCCCAGCAGTTCGTCAACCTCTGTGGCGAGGGCGAGTGGTTCGTCGGCACCCGCGGCGGCTCGGGCGATCACGCCGCCATCAAGCTCTCGCGCCGCAGCGCCATCGCCCACGCCCGCTTCTACCCCTTCGAGGTCGAGAGCAGCGTGCCCTTCCCCGAGGGCTACCGCGTCGTCGTCTGCGCCTCCGGCATCCAGGCCAGGAAGGCCGAGAACGCGCGCGACGTCTTCAACCAGTGCATCGCCGCCTACGAGGCCGGCAGCCTCTTCTTCCGACAGCTCCTGCCCGAGAAGGCGGACCGCATCCAGTACCTGCGCGACGTGAACCCCGAGACGCTCGAGTGCTCGGAGGCCGACATCCTGCGCCAGGCCAAGGGCCTGCCCGACCGCATCGGCCGCGCGGCACTGCTCGAGCGGCTCGAGGGCCAGGACACGTCGAAGCTCGAAGCCCTCTTCCTCAGCCACGCCGAGCCGGCCGACGGCTACCGCGTGCGGGGCGTCTGCCTGTTCGGGATCACCGAGTGCCTGCGCAGCCGCGACTGCGTCGAGCTCCTCGAGCGGGGCGACGTCGAGGGCTTCGGCCGCCTCATGACCGTGTCGCACGACGGCGACCGCGTGAGCCGGCTCGACGAGAACGGAGAACGCCACGCCATCGCCGTCGATGTGCCCGACGCCCACCTCGACGCGCTCATCGACGTGTGCGAGCGCGGCGACGACCGCCTGATGATGGTGCCGGGCAGCTACGCCTGCTCGACGCCCGAGCTCGACGCCATGGTGGACATCGCGCTGGGCATCGAGGGCGTGGCCGGCGCCCAGCTCGCCGGCGCCGGCCTCGGCGGCTGCATCATGGTGCTCGCGCGCCGCGACGCCGTCGAGGCCCTCGAGCAGGCCATGGTCGCCCGCTACTACGAGCCCGCCCGCCGCGAGCCACAGGTGCAAACCTGCGTACCCGTCGAGGGCTCCGGCATCTTCGACATCTAAGCTCGGCAGGCAGGGGCCCCTCCCCCAGGCTCAGCGTCGCAGGCGCGCGACGTGGCGGGCGAGGGCGTCGGCGAGGGCCTGGTGGCCCTGGGGGTTGGGGAAGCGGAGGAGGACGCCGGCGCCGCCCGGCCCGCCTGCGAAGTGCTCGTCGCGCAGGCGCGGGCCGAGGTTGAGCAGGCGGGCGCGGTACGTCCTGGCGACGCGGCTCGCCGCCTGGGTGTAGGGGGCGAGCCGCTTGGCCAGGTGGCTCGGGCCGAGGGGCGCGACGAGGACGACGTGGCGGCATCCGCGTCGCTCGAGCTCCTGGACGAGCAGCTCGAGACCCCGCTCGAACTGGAGGACGTCGGTGCCGAGGTCGGGGTCGCGGTGCCCGAGGCTCAGCACCGCGAGGTCGGGCGGCTCCTTGCCGGCGGGTGCCTGCGACAGCGCGGCCACGGCGCGGAGGATCGGCGGGCTCGGCGGCTCGGCCCGCGACGGCACGGCCAGGGTCACGATCGCGAACGGCGCCTTGCGCGCGCCCAGCCGCGCCAGGTAGCCGCCCTCCCGGGCGCCGAGATCCTCGCCCAGCACCACGATGCGATCGAACGCCACGCGGTCGCCGTAGAGCTTGTGGGCCACCCAGCGGACCAGCGGCCAGCTCTCCTCGGGCTCGTAGACGCGGTGCTCGAGCCGCACGATCGCGCGCCGGCCCGCCTCGTCCACCAGCCGCATGCCCTCGACGCGCAGCGGCGGCAGGGCCTGGCCGGGGTTCAGCACGCGCACGCTCGCCTTGCCCAGCGCCACGGCGCCGCTGGCCTTGGTGAGCACCACGTCGAGCGCCGCGGGCGAGCCGCCCGCGAGCCGCAGCGAGCACTCGCACCGCCACGGCGCACCGGGCCGCGGCGTGCCCGACGCGCCCGCCGACGCCAGCACCTTGCCCCCCGCGTCGCGCGCCGCCACCGACAGACGCAGCCCCTCGGCACGCGCCGACTCCACCCGCGCACACACCGCCAGCGGCTGATCCTCGTAGACCAGCGACGGCAGATACTCGATGCACAGGCGAGGCCCACCAGCGGCCCAGACCCGCCCGGCGCACGCGAGCAGGGCGATGCCCGCGAGCGCGGCCGTCTGCCAGGCGCCGTGCGTGCGCTGGGGGCCCGCCATCGAGCCGTCTCCTCGTCCGTGTGCCGCCTCGCTTGCGCCTGCCGCGGGCATCTGGTACCCTGAGGGCGGCTGTGCACACGATGCCCAGGGCGGGACACCCATCGGAGAGACGGCGTGACGCAGTCGTACCCGAACCACCTCAAGAGCATACCGCGCAGCATCGTGAGTCTCAAGCAGTACTTCGAGGTGCACGATCAGCCCTTCGCGCGGAGTGCGATCTACCTGGTGATCCTGGCCCTGCTGGTCACCGTCATCGGGATGGCGGTCGGGGTCGTGGGGTTCGTGCGCGAGGCGGGCGAGCAGGCCGAGGCGCTGGAGGGGAAGCTGGCGGGCCTGCGGCTCGAGGGCGCGAAGCTCGCCGCCGACGCCGCCCAGCCCTGCATCCTGTGGGAGGACGCGCGCACCGCGCCCTTCCCCGTCCAGGGCAAGGACGGGAAGGCGGGGCAGGAGGAGCGGCGGGTCAAGCGGATGATCGTCGTGCTCGACACGACCGGCGCGCTCGGGTCGCTGGAGCGGGCGGCGGAGTTTGCCGGCTGTGCGGAGCCGGCCCGCTACTTGTTCTTCGGCACCGAGAAGGTCGAGAGCGTGGTGCTGCCCGAGGGCCGGAACGAGCGGCCGGAGACGGTGGAGATCCCCTACTGGGACGGCGAGACGCTCTCGGAGCTGGGGCAGCTCATCGAGGAGAACGGCGGGGCGATGCCCGGGTTCACCGTGGCAGAGGGCGTCGCGACGTTCGACCTGCCGCCGGGCCGGGTGCACGTGCTCGTGCGGACGACGGCGGTGATGGTGCTGGCCGACACCTCCGGCGAGAAGCGCGGGATGCAGAAGGCCGTGGAGGCGGCGTTCCGCGACGACGCCGACTTCCGCGAGCAGGTCGAGCGGCCGGAGTTCCTGCTCTTCCTGAGCGCGGAGGCCGCTCGCCTCAAGCCGGCGTTCACCCGCGATACGGCGACGTGGACCTTCGCCGAGGGCGACGAGGTGAGCCCCGCGTCGCTGGCCCGGTGGGCGGCCGACGCGGCCCGGCGCGCGCGGGTCAAGGCCACCCTCCAGCAGGCCCTCCCGTCGTTCCTCTACGGCCTCGTCATCCTGTTCGTCGCCGCGCTCGCCTGCTCGGTGCCGGGCCTCGTCATCAACGGCGTCGCCCGCGCGGGGCTCGCCTACGGCGAGCTGCTCACCATCGCGATCTACGCCATCACGCCCGCGCTCGCCGCCTTCCTGGTCGCCGTCGTCGCGCTTCAAGGGCGCGGCGGCCCATGGGTGCTGGGCGTGGCGCTCATCATCGGCATGGCCTACGCCGCCCTCGGCACCCACCGCACGACGCGCGGCCTCGCCCAGGAAGTCGCGCCCTCCCTCCAGTAGCGACGCTCGCCGCCCGTCACTCGGCCTCGTCATCGGCCAGGGGGTCGGGCCGGGGCGGCGCAGGCGGGGCGGGCTGCGGGGTGGGGTATGCGGCCACGTCGCGGTCGAAGCGGCGGCGGAACGTCTCGGCATCGGGGTCGGGCGGGCCCCACATCCACTCCCCCAAGGCGGCCAGCGTCTCGCGCAGGTCGTCGGCGGCGGCGGGCCGGCTCTCGAGCCGGGGCATGGTGTCGGGCGGCGTGACCCGCAGCCAGATGGAACAACTCCGGGGGGAGGTGGGCGAACTCAGGCTACAGTCAGGCCTAGCCATCGCTGCCAAGCAGGACCTTGAGGGAGTTCTGTTTTCGATTCCCGACGCGGTACTAGTGACAAATC
>CBFDBL010000248.1:0-8245 GCA_965603035.1 uncultured bacterium | reverse complement strand
CGACGGTCTGACGAAGAAGAAGCGCCTGGCCGGCGGCGGGTGCACGCTGCTGGTGACGGAGAACCGCTGCAACTCGACGGCGCTGGGCCTCCACTACCTGCTCGGGCAGATCGCGTCGGCCGCGCCCGACCCGCCGAGGGCCGCGGACGGCGAGTCGCTCATCCCGCGCAGCGTGCTCTACATCGCCGTGGACGAGGACCTGCCTGGCGTGCTGCACGACATCTGGCGTCTGCCGACCCTGCGCCGGGCCATCTGGGACGGCAAGGGCGACCCGGGCGAGGCCTGGGAGAGGGTCGAGAAGCGAGCCCAGCAGGAGGTGCGGGCCGACGGGAACCACGGGCCGAGAGGCGCCGGGGCGCGGCGCCAGGAGGAGCGGCGCGGCCTCCACCGCCTCTACAAGATCCCCCTGCTCCACTGGCCGTGCGAGAACCACGACCGCGGGCACGGCGCCTACCTCTACGTGCTCATCCCCGACCTCGTGTGGTGCAGCCAGGAGGAGATCCTCGAGCGCGTCACCGAGATCCTCAAGTACGGCCGGCACAAGAGCCCCGGCAACCCCTGCCGGGTCCGCGGCGGCCGGCACTACCGCGCCGAGCGCGAGGGGGCCTACCGCGCCTGCCTGACGGTGGACCGCGTGCTGATCAACCGCGTGAGCCGCATCCAGACCCGCTGGCCGCTCATCGACGACACCGACCTGTTCGTCTCGAACCTCGCTCAACTGTGCCGCCTGCGCCGGATCGAGCTGATGATCATCGACGACACCGCCACCCAGAGCCCGACCAGCGGCAACATCTCGTCGCACTGGATCAGCATCGCCCAGAACATCCTCCGGCTCAAGCGCGTCCCCTTCCACGGCAGCGAGGCCGTGGCCCTCGAGCTCATCCGCTCCCACGGCCGAAGCCCCACCACCCAGCGGCCCCAGGAGCTACGGGCCGAGACCGTGCCCCCACCCCCCGAGAACTCGCGCGCGGCCGAGGGGCACGCCACGCGCACCGACCAGGACCGTGAGCCGGCGGGCTTCCGCGAGTGGAAGCTGACCCTCGAGGACTCGTTCCGAGGCTACACGGGCCTGTTCACCGGCAAGCCCGAGCGGTGCAGCATCTCGGTGGACCTGCCCTACGACCAGCGGCACACGCCGCTCTACCGCGACATGATGGACACCAAGCGCAACCTCGAGGCCCTGATGGAGGGGATCCGGGTCACCGTCGCGGGCCCCGAGGAGCGCCCCGGCGTCAACTCCGCCCTGAGCAACCTGGCCTACGTCACCCACGACACCTGCCACGTGGCCTCCATCGACGAGGTGTGGATGCACCGGCTCATCGGCGACGCGGGACAGCCCTCCGGCCTCGCCGTCCTGTCGCCCCCCGAGGTCGAGCGCGCTCTCCCCGCGCACGTCCTGCGCCGCATCGCACAGGAACACCCCGGCGCCCCGTGCGACCACTGGACCATCAAGAAGCAATACGTGACCGAGGCCATGACCCTCTCGTGCCTCAAGGCCGAGCGCCCCGAGGCCGTCTACGCGCTCCCCTTCCGACACAACTGGGGCGTGCTCGCCGTCTCGATCCCCAGGCGCGACGCCCTCGAGCGACTCGTCCGCAGGATCCTCGGATACTTCACCCGCGGCGCCGAGCTGCCCGGCGCGACCCCCGACGCCGGCGCCATCGAGCAGTGGGTCGGCGAGCGACTCAGGGCACTGGCCTGCGTCCTGCTCGACAACGAGGACCTCTACGAGGGCCTCAAGGACCGGGAGATCCGCGACGCCGCCGCCAGGATGCGGAACCTGCTGTGGGGCCGTGCGACAGGCCAGCGCCTCGCGGTCAGTTGGGAGACCCTCGCGTTCTTCAAGCGCGAGGTCTGGGACAGCGTCGTCGCCAGCGCCGAGTGCCAGGCCATCCTCAGGGCGGGCAAGCGCACCGAGCCGCAGGAGCCCGAGGAGGCCGAGCTCTTCGCCGAGCTCCGCAAATGGTTCGACCCGGACACGCGGCTCGACTTCTTCGACTTCGACAAGGCCACCAGCGAGTCGGTCGTCTCGTTCTTCCTCGAGCTCCTGCTCACCCACACGGCGTGGACCGACCTGTTCGAGAGGGATGCCGGCCCTGGCCGGACGGCCGAGGACTACAGCACGGCGTTCCTCTTGAAACTGAAGACGGGCGACGCGACGAAGGTCGGCCTGGTGAAGACCCTCGTGCTGCTCCACAGCCTGCTCTCGGAGCGGCAGCGTCGCGAGATCGCCTACGGCCCGGTGCGGCGGGAGCCCTCGCCGGCAGCCCGCGACGCCGCCAAGGGCCAGAGCGAGGCCGACGGCCCGCGCCCCGAGCCGCTGACCGGCCGCACCGAGCGCTGCCCTGCCGCCTACGCCCTCGTCAGCCGCGAGTGGCTCAGCACCGTCCCCGATGTCGGCGTCTACACCGACCTGCGCGATCGCATCGAGCGCAGGCCCCTCCCGGCCGCCGGCGACGATCTCGAGGGTAACCGCCTGCTCCGCCTCATCGCGTGCAGGGACCCCGCCTCGGCCGAGCCGCTCTCGGACTTCGAGCGGGGCCTCGTCGGCGAGTGCCGCCGCCACGGCGTCACCCTCTCGGGCACCTGGTACCTCGGGGCCCTCAGCGGCGGCAACATCGAGCTGGCCACCGACGTGATCCGCGAGCTCGTCTCGGAGTACCACGAGCGAGACCGCATGAACGCCTTGAGCGCCGCCCCGGTCACCAGGGAGTTCTACCAGTACCCCAAGCGCGGGCGGCGCGGACGGCACCCCGACCTGCCCTACGCGCGCCTGCTCAGCTACGTCTACGAGCGCCGCAGCGACGGGGCCTTCCCCAGGGGCATCCCCACCTTCCCGTTCTGCCGCACGCGGATCCGGGAGTACACCACCATCTCGCTCGAGCTCGCCACCCTGGTCCGTCGGGCCATGCAGCTCCCCAGCGAGACCACGCTCGAGGGCTGCGTCGGCGACCTCGTGACGGCCACCCTCGCCAATATCAAGGCCATCAACGCGAACAACCGCGCCAGGAGGGGGCAGCGCGCTCGAGCCACCGCCGACTGACGCCGGCGCCCCGCTGCCGGGAGCTGTGAGCGGGCGCTCAGTCGAAGCGGCGGTGGGGGCCGCGCTCGGGGCCTGTGTAGAGGATGGAGTCGTTGGAGAGGCGGAAGAAGGAGCCCTCGCGCTGCTCGAGCAGTTGGCCGAGCATGCCGATGGTGCGGGGGAGGATGAACAGGGGCTTGCCCGCCTCGGGCGGCAGGCCGAGGGCGCACAGCAGCGCGCCCAGGGCGCCGTCCACGTTGATGCACAGGCCCGGCGATTTCTTCTCACGGAGGCTGTGCTCGATGGCGATGGCCAGCTCGCAGGCCTCGCCCGCCACGCCGAGCTCGGAGGCGATCTGGAGCAGTGCCCGCGCCCGCGGGTCCTGGCCGTAGGTGCTGTAGTAGCGGTGGCCGTAGCCTGGGATGCGCCGCTTCGGGCCGCCGTAGACCCCCGTGATCTTGTCCACGACGTAGGCGCCGAGCTCGGCGAGGTCGGCGATGCGGACCCCGTCGGCCTCGAGGGCGCCGCCCTGCGCCGTGGCCTCGCGGAAGCGGGCGAGGAAGTCGCGGAGGACGCGCGCGGCGCCCTCGCCTGCCCCGGCGTGGATGTCGCCCATGGCGGTGATGCCGGCGGCGAGGGCGGCCTTTAGCGAGTTGCCGCCGGAGTAGGAGGCGACTGCCGCGAGCGACGAGGGGGTGGCGGGGGTGTGGTCGATGCAGGCGACGAAGGCGGCGCGGAGCACGTCGCGGCGGCTGGCCGGGCCTGGGGAGCCCGAGAGGGCCTTGAGGACGGCGCCGTCGATGCAGCGCACCTCGTCCCAGGCGTCGGGGTGGCCGAGCAGATGCGCCGCGATGGTGACGACGCTGGGCACGAGCAGCAGGGCTTGCGCCTGGCCGAGGGTGTAGCGTTCGGCGATGTCCTTGGGCAGCGCCGCGGGGTCGGGCTCGGGCATGGCGAGCAGGGCCGCGCTCACGGCGACGTGGGCCTGGCCGCCGGCGGCGTAGGCCCCGGCGGCGACGGCCAGGGCCTCGGCGCTGGGGGGGTGGTGGCGCGCGCAGTGGAGGAGGTCGCGCTTGAGCTGGAAGGCGTCCTCGTGGCTCACGTCCTGCTTCTTGAGGGCCATGAAGGCCATCTCGGCGATGGAGGCGTGTCGCATGAGGTCGGTGAGGGGATAGCCGCGGAAGTAGGGGGTGCCGTCGGCGATGTGGGTGATGGCCGTGCGGATGTGGACGGCGCGGACCTGTGCCTTGAGGTTTTCGAGCTTGGCCTTGGCGATGCTGACGAGCTCGAGCTCCTCGGAGACGGCGTCGTCGAGGTCGGGGCCGCGTCGGGGCATGGCCTGCTCGACGAGGGTGGTGAGCTCCTCGGAGGTCTTGGCGATCTGGACGCCGGCGCGCTCGAGTGCCCGGACCTTGCCGTCGTAGGTGCCGGCGTCCTCGCCGATGACGGCGCCGGCGTGTCCCATGCGCGAGCCGGGCGGGAAGAGCTCCTGCGCGCCGATGCCGGTGAGGCGCGCGACGACGCGCTTGGGGTAGTGGGAGTCGGCGATGTAGGCCGCGGCCTCCTCCTCCTCGGTGCCGCCGATCTCGCCGTTGAGGATGACCAGGGCCGTGTGGTCGTCGTCGCGGACGAGCTCGAGGAGGTCGCGGAAGCTGGTGCCGCTGATGCGGTCGCCACCGATGCCGACGACGAGGCTGGTGCCGTAGCCGAGCTTGTTGAAGATCTCGGTCGCGATGCTCAGGCACATGCCGCCGCTCTTGGAGAAGATGGCGATCTGCCCGGGGTAGAAGACGCCCGGGTCGTTGCCGCCGATCGCGCCGATCTTCACCCGCTCGATGGGGTTGATGATCCCGACCGACGCGGGGCCGACGACGCGCACCCCGTGGTCCTCGGCGCACTGGACGATCTCGGCGGCGTCGCGCCGCGGCAGGCCCTCGGTCAGGATGTTGACGAGCCGGACGGGTCGCGAGGTGATGGCCTCGAAGGCCGCGTCGCGGGCCGACTCGCGCGGCACCGAGATCAGGCTGGCGTTGGCCTCGGAGTGGGCCAGGACGGCCTCGGCGACGGTGTCGTAGACGGGCACGCCGTCGAGGGTCATGCCGCCCTTGCCGGGGGTGACGCCGGCGACGACGTGGGTGCCGTAGTCGGTCATCTCGCGGCTGAGCTTGGTGCCCTGCTTGCCGGTGATGCCCTGGACGATGAGGCGGGTGTCGCGGCCGATGAGGAGGCTCATTCGGGCGTTCTCGCTCTGGCGGCGGCGTGCCGCTTGGCCTGGCGGACGACCATGCGCGCGGAGTCGGCGACGGAGGTGGCCATGCCGCGGAGGAACAGGTTGTAGCCCTCGCGCTCGCGGAGGATGCGGAGTGCGTCGAAGGCCTCCTCGTCGCGGGGGCCGGCGCGGCGGATGATGATGGGGGTGGACTTGTCGAAGTCGGGGACGGCGCGGACGCCGGCCAGGACGCCGTTGACGAGGGTCTCGTGGATGTCGGTGAAGTTGGCCCTGCCGCCGACGACCCAGACGGCGTCGATGGGGCCGGGGTAGCCCAGGGCGATGCGGGTGAGTCCGGCGACCTTCTCGCCGGTAGGGTTGCCGCTGTACTCGGTGAAGATGGCGGGCCTGCCGCCGAGCAGGTAGAGGTCGTCGAGCGCCTCGACGCTGGTGCCGCCGCCCGAGGCGAGGATGACGATGTTGCCCTCGGGCAGCTCGTAGAACATGCGGCCCGCGGCGCCGCGGGTGTCGCGCTGGTCGTTCGCGAGCGCGAGCCGCTCCAGCTCGGTGGGCACGCGGCCCGAGCCCAGGCGGTCGGGCAGCCGCAGCAGGCCCAGGCGGTAGACCGCCTCGTCGTCGATCTCCACCTTCGAGTCGGCCGCGACCCACGCGCCGCCCGGCGTGCCGATGAGCGGGTTGATCTCGGCCAGCACCGCGTCGTCGTTGACGAACAGGCGGTAGAGGCGGAGCAGCACCCCGGCCACGTGCTCGCTGTCGTCGCCGAAGCCGGCGCGCTCGGCCAGCGCCGTCGCCGCCTCGAAGTCGAGGCCGCGGAGGATGTGGATCGGCTCCACCAGCACGGCCTCCGGGCGCTCGCGGCCGACGGTCTCGACGTCCACGCCCCCGCGGCGCGAGAGCAGCGCCACAGGCTTGCGGCCCCGGTAGGCCACCGCCAGGTAGCCCTCGACCGCGATGTCGAGCTTCTCCTCGACGAGCACCTTCTCGATCCGCTCGCCGTCCACCTCGGCGCCCAGCAGCGCCGCGACGGCCTCCGCCAGCTCCGCCTCGGTGTCGCAGAAGCGGATGAGGCCCCGCTTGCCACGCTTGCCCCACAGGGTCTGGGCCTTGACGGCCACGCTCCCCAGCTCGGCGATCAGGCCCCGCGCCTCGGCGGCCGAGGCCACCACCTTCCCGCGCGGCGTCCTGATGCCCGCGCGGCTGAAGAGCCCCTTGCCTTCGTGCTCGTAGAGCTTCACGCCGCCAGCTCCGTCCCCCCGCGCCGCGCAGTCTAGGCGCCGGTGCCCGGGGAGTCAAGACGGGAAGCCGCCGCGTCGCGCCATCGCCGCACGCGCGATGCCGCTAGCGCACCTTCGGGTCGCCCCACATGCTGAAGGCGCCGGCGATGGCGACGGCCTTGGTCACCAGCTCGAGCCTGTCCACTCCGACCAGGCTCACGACCGTGGGCCTCTGCACGCCGTGGTGGTGCTGCTTCCACATGCCCGGGCTCTTGAAGACCTCCTTGCCGTCGCACAGCACGTGGAAGCTGGCCGCGCCGCCCGCCCCCGCGACCATGCTGTAGCAGAACGACAGCTCGCGGTACCGTCCGTCGAGCGCGTAGACGATGCGCGACGGCGCGTGGGCCAGGAGGCCGGTGGGGAAGCTCCTGCCCGCGAGCTTCGCCGGGCCACTCGCGACGGTGATGCGCTCGAACGAGCCGAAGCCGACCCTGGCCGACTCGGGCTCGAGGTCGGCCAGGTAGACCCATTCGGCCGGCTTGCGGAGCGCGGCGACCATGTCGCCGAGCTTGCTGTGGATGGTCTTGAGGCGGATCTTGGCGACCTTGCGGTTGAGGTCGTCGCCGACGGCCATGTAGCGCTCGTAGAGCTCGGCGGCGCGGAGCAGGCGGATCTGGGCGAGGGCGCCCCTGGCCTTCAGCGCCCGATCGTCCCACGCCTTCGCCGCGGCCAGCACGTCGGCCGGCGCCGCGTCGGCCGCCCGTGCGGCGCCGACCACGAGCGCCACCGTCTCGTCGGGCGACTCCAGCTTCGCGGCCTCATCGACGGCGCCGGCGTCCAGGTAGTGCCACACGGCAAGCTCCGGGTGGCCCTGCTGGATGCAGGACCGCGCCTTGCTCATGGCGTCCTTGAGCGTGCGCGAGAGCAGCACCCCCTGCCGCAGCTTGGGGAGCTTGGCGGACTTCGCACGGGTCACGGGCTTGAGGGCCAGCGTCTCGGCCTCCAACGCCGTCTGGAAGTCGCGCTCGGCGCGGTAGCTGCTGCCGAGCTCGATGGCGTTGTCGGCGATCTCGTCGGCCAGCGCGGTGACCACCTTGCGGAACTGCACCTTGTCCTTGGCCGCTCGCGCCCTGGCCATGAGCGCGTCGAACCTGCGGCACTGGAGCGCCAGCAGCTCCATCCGCAGCGCCCGCACGTCGCCGCGGCCCAGCGCGACGAGCCGATGCGTCACATCGACCGTCAGCTTCAGATCGCCGCCGGCGCGGGCCAGGCCCTTCGCAGTCGCCAGCGCCAGGTACTTCAGGCCCCCGTCGGAGCTCTCCGAGCCGGTGAGCATCTCCCGGGCCAGCTCCACCTTCGCGCCACGGCTCCGCGCCTGCGCCAGCCGGCTCTTGTCCAGGGTGTCGAACGCCGTTTTCTCCGCCTCGGAGTACGGCGCTTCCGCGGCCTCGGCGGCACCCCCTGCACAGAGGGCCACGGACCCGAGGAGACACAGCCCGGCACAAGCCGCCGTCGCCAACGCAACCCGCATCATGGCAAGAACCTCCCGTCAACAGCCTCGACGCCACCACTCTACCCCCTGATGCCCCGCATTGCAATGGGCGGTGACGCCCTGTGCAGGTATAATGATCCCCAGGCGCGGGCGCGCTGGCACGCGCCGGTGCGGCCAGGCCAGGAGAGCCCTGTCGGAGCCAGGCGAGGAGGCGGCGTGAACGCGATGCGCAGCTTCGCTCTCGGCGCGCTGCACGTTGTCCTGTGCGGCGGGGCGCTCGCGGCAGG
>CBFDBL010000247.1:0-8253 GCA_965603035.1 uncultured bacterium | reverse complement strand
GGCCCGCTCACTGAGATGGTGCTCATCGGCAACCTCGCCGTCCGCACCGGCCAGCGGGTCGAGTGGGACGCCGAGAAGATGCGCTCGACCAACGTCCCCGAGGCCAACCAGTACGTCGGCCGCGACTACCGCAAGGGCTGGGAGCTCTAGCGGCCCCGTCGCTGTGGCATCCCGCGCGCGCCGCCGCCCGAGCGCGGCGGCACGCGCACGACCCCCGGACACGAGCGGAGCGAGTCCGCGATGAGCGCCCGGAGCCGGCTGTGCATGCCCGTGCTGCTCTGGGCCGCCGTCGTCGCCGGCGCGGCTGGCCCGCTCCTCGCCGCGTCGGCCCTGCCGCCGTGGGTGCCGCCTGCCCGGCCGAAGCCCAAGCTCTCGGGGGGCTCGCCCGCCGCCGACGCCTTCCTCAAGGCGCTCGCCGCGCCCGACTCGACGGCCGAGCAGCGCCAGGAGGCCTGGGCGGCGCTCGCCAACGACGGGCAGCGCCCGACCAGGGCTGTGGCGAAGGCCGTGGACCATGCCCGCAAGCGGGCCTGGAAACGCCTCGACGACCTCATCCGCTCGTCCGCCGTCCGCAGAACCGGCGCCGGCCTCCGCAAGGCCATCGTCCCCCACCAGGCCGGCGCCCGCAGCGCCATCCACGGCGGCGCCTTCAGCAAGGAGAAGCTCGACCAGGCCATGGCCCCGCTCGACCAGGCACTCGACGAGGCCATCGCGCCGCTGCGCGACTCCGAGCCCTGCAAGGCGGTCCGCGCCAGCCTCCACGAGCTCGAGGGCTACGCCGTCGGCTCCGGCCTGCGCCACGGCTGGAGCGACGAGCTGCTCGACACCCTGTGCACCCTCCGCTTCGTCGTGCGCTACGCCGGCACCCCCTCGTGGCTCGAGACGGTGGACGGCAACCACCGCATCGGCCCGTGGATCGACCCCGGCGAGCACGCCTGCATCGCGCGGCTCAACCGCCACCGCATCCTGCTCGGCATCGCCCCCGTGCACATCGACCTGCGGCTCGGGGTGGCGGCGAAGAAGCACAGCGAGGAGATGGTCGCCAAGGGCTACTTCTCCCACGAGTCGCCGACCCCGGCGCTCAGGGGCTTCGGCCAGCGCGCGAGCCGCGAGCACACCGGCGCGGGGGGCGAGTGCATCGCCGGCGGCGGGGGCGGCGGCGTCGGCGTCTTCCGCATGTGGTACTACTCCCAGGGCCACCACACGATCATGGTCTCCGGCGCCGCCGCCATCGGCGTGGGCCGGTGCGGGAGCAAGTGGACCCTCATGATGGGCGGCTCGCGCATGAGCGGCGCCACGGCCGTCAAGATGGCGCACTACGTCCGCAGGCGCTACCTGGCCGCCGACGACGCCGACAAGCTCTTCGACCTCGCACGCTGGTGCGCCGACAACCGCCTCCTCACCCAGGCACAGGACGAGCTCGAGCGACTCCTCGCCCTCGACGCCGACCACGAGCCGGCACGCAAGGCCCTCGAACGCATGCGCGGGCAGCCCGCCCCCGGCAAAGACCCCGAGCGCTGAGTGCGCGGCTTGACAGCCGCGGCCGATCATGCCAGGATCGCACCCGCTCGGCCCGGCCTCGCGGCGGCCGGGGCGCTACCGTGACGCTCGAGCACATCGAGAGGCTGGCCGAGCCAGCGTCGAAGGGACCCGCAACCGGGCAAAGGAGCGGACGATGGCGAGGCGGACGATCGCACTGGGCGTGCTCGCGGCGATGCTCGTGGTGGCGGCCCCCGCGCGGGCCGGGGCAGCGGCCGACAACCCCGCGTTCGGGCAGATGCTGGCCTACAAGTTCGGCGCCGACGCCGGCCCGCTCAAGGCCGTCGAGTCCATCGTCGTCGCGACCTATGGCAAGGCGGCGGACCGGGCGGCCGTCGAGGCGAAACTGCTCGCCGCGCTGCGCTCGCCGAAGGCCACGACCGACTGCAAGCGGTTCGTGTGCCGGATGCTGGTGAACGCTGGGACGGCGAAGAGCGTGCCGGCGCTCGCCGCGCTGCTGGGCGACGCCGAGCTGTCGCACATGGGGCTCTACGCGCTGGCGCGGCTGACGTGCCCCGAGGCGGGCCAGGCGCTGCGCGACGGCCTCGGCAGGCTCCAGGGCAAGCCGCTGCTCGGCGTCGTCAACGCGCTCGGCGACCGCCGCGACCCGAAGGCGGTCGGTGCGCTCGTGAAGCTGGTGAAGCACCGCGACGCGGCCGTGCGCGAGGCGGCCATCGTCGCGCTCGGCAAGATCGGCGGCAAGGAGGCCGCGGCCTGTCTCGCGAGGCGCGACCTGGCGAGCAGCAACTCCAAGGGCCGCGCCGTCGTCGTGCGCGCCCGCCTGCGCTGCGCCGAGCGCCTGCTCGAGGCCGGCGACAGGGCGGCCGCCAGGGCCACCTACCAGCAGCTCTACAAGCCGAGCGAGGCGACCCACGTCCGCGCCGCCGCACTCCGCGGCCTGCTCGCGACCGACCCCGAGCAGTCGATCGACCTGCTCATGAAGCCGCTGACCAGCGGCGACGCGGCGATGCGCAACGTCGCCATCGGCCTCGTCCGCGACGTCCGGGGCGCCGCGGCCACCAGGGCCTTCGCCGCCCAGCTCCCGAAGCTCCCGCCCGACACCCAGGTGCTCGTGCTCGACGCGCTCGCCGACCGCGCCGACGCGGCGGCGGCCGCCGCCGTGATCCAGGCCGCAGGGAGCCGGCACGAGGTGGTCCGCGTCGCGGCCATCCAGGCGCTGGCCGACGTCGGCGACGCCTCGGCCGTCCCGCTGCTCGCCAAGGCGCTCACGTCGGGGAAGCCCGCCGAGGCCGCCGCGGCGCGCAGCGGCCTCAACCGCCTCGGCGGCGACGGCGTCAACGCCGCCATCCTCGAGGCCATGGACGGCGCGGAGCCGGCGCTCCGGGTCGAGCTCATCAAGACCCTGGCCGCGCGGCGCGCCCAGGAGGCCGTGCCGGCGCTCCTCGAGGGCGCCGCCGGCCGCGACGAGGCCGTCGCGCGCGAGAGCTTCAACGCGTTGCGCACCCTCGCCGGCGAGAAGGCCCTCACGGCCATGGTCGCGCTGCTGGTCAAGGCCACGGACGGCTCGGCGCGCGGCGCCGCCGAGCGGGCCGTCGTGGCCATCGCGGGGAAGGTGGAGGACGAGGACAAGCGCCTGGCACCCGTGCTGGCGGCCTTGCCGAAGGCCGAGCCGCTGGCCAAGGCCGCGCTCGTGCGCATCGCCGGCAAGTTCGGCGGCCCGAAGGCCCTCGCCGCTGTCCGCGCCGCGCGGAAGGACGCCGACCCGGGCGTCCAGGGCGCCGCGCTCCGAGCACTCGCCGACTGGCCCGATGCCGCGCCGGCCGCCGACCTGCTCGCGACCGTCAAGGCGACCCAGAACCTCAAGATCAAGGTCATCGCCCTGCGTGGCTACGTCCGCCTGCTCGCGCTGCCCAGCGACCGGCCCGCGGCCGCCCTTCTCGAGAGCTTCGGGGAGGCGATGACGCTGGCCCCCCGGGTCGAGGAGAAGAAGCTGGTGCTCGCGGCGGTGGCCGACCTGCGGCACCCCGCGGCACTCAAGCTGCTCGAGCCCTACCTGGCCGACAAGGCGCTCGGCCCCGAGGCGAAGGCGGCGAAGATCCAGAAGGCGCTCCGCGCGCCCGCCAGGGTCACCGCCTCGGTGAACGCCGGGGCCGCCAAGAACGCCATCGACGGGAACAAGGGGACGCGCTGGGACACGAAGGCGCCCATGCGCGGCGGCGAGTGGTTCCTCTACGAGCTGCCCGTCGAGCACGAGATCCGGGGCCTGGTGCTCGACACGCGGGGCTCGAACGGCGACTATCCGCGCGGCTACGAGGTCTACGTCTCGCGCGACGGCAAGAGCTGGGGCAAGGCCATCGCCGAGGGCAAGGGCACGGGCCCCGTCACCGAGATCAAGTTCCAGCCCACCTACAGCCGCTTCATCAAGATCGTCCAGACGGGCAAGACCGACGGCATCTTCTGGTCGATCCACGAGATCAAGGTAGACAGCAAGCTGGCCGCGCAGGACTAGCGGCTCGGGCTATTCCTTCAAGACCATGTCGATGCACATGACGGCGGCCAGGATGAGCTGGCGGACGGGGTTGTCGGGCGGCACGTCGTCGGCGATCTGGAGGACGTAGTTGTCGGCGCTGGTGAAGAGCTCCTTGCCGGCGCCGGCCCACTTCTTGGTAACCTGGGCGAGCTGCTTGTCGCCGGCCATGAACTTGAATTCCCAGCCAGTCCACTTGCCCTTGAGCTCGCACAGGGGCTGCTCGTTGGTGTCGAGCACGGTGAAGGCGCCGCCGATGCTCAGGAGCTTCTGCTTGAAGCTGCCGATCGCTTGATCGCTCTCATCCAGGACCTGGACGTGCGAGCGGAAGAAGGTGGTTCCGCGGCTGACCCGCACCACTTGTTGGCCCTCGGGCGTCTGGATGACGACGTTGAAGGGCGTCATGGTCTTGTACTTGGTGAAGCGGAAGAACTTGGTGAAGCCGCCGAGCTTCGGCTCGCGGCAGTGGAGCACGGCCTCGCCCGTCTCGGGGTCGAGGACGTCGAACTCGTTCGCCGCCTTGAACATGCCCACGTGCTCTTTCACCAGGTAGACATTGCGGTGTAGGCTCTCGTGCATGACGCTCTCCTCGTGTGGTGTGGTGGCCGACCCGCAACTGCACGGGAGTCTAGTAGGGCGGGCATGTCGTGTCAAAGCCCTTCGGGCGGGTACCCTGCGCGTCGCCGGCGGTCCCTTGACAGAAGGTTGGGGATCGACTACCGTATCCGTGTCCGACCCTGAGCCCAGTGGCGAAGCAGGAGGCCTGGACGATGAGGATGGTGCTGGCACTCGCGGCGGTGGTGGCCCTGTGCCTGACGGGGTGTGAGACGTCGGTCGAAGGCCCTGGCGGCGGGACGGCGGTCGGCCCTGGCAAGGGGGCGATCACGGTCGGCTTCAGCCAGATCGGCGCCGAGAGCGCGTGGCGGACGGCCGAGACCCAGAGCATCCGCGAGGAGGCGAAGGCGCGGGGCGTGGACCTCAAGTTCTCCGACGCCCAGCAGAAGCAGGAGAACCAGATCAAGGCCCTCAAGGGCTTCATCGCCCAGAAGGTGGACGCCATCATCCTGGCGCCCGTGGTCGAGACGGGCTGGGAGCCTGTGCTGCGCGAGGCCAAGCGGGCCGGCATCCCCGTCGTGCTGGTGGACCGCGGGGTGAGCGTGAGCGACGACAGCCTGTACACGACGCTCATCGCGTCCGACTTCGTCGAGGAGGGCCGCATGGCCGGCGAGTGGCTGGCGAAGCGGACGGGCGGCAAGTGCCAGATCGTCGAGCTCCAGGGCACCCCCGGCGCCGCGCCCGCCATCGACCGCAAGAAGGGCTTCGAGGCTGCCCTCAGCAAGCACCCGGGCATGCTCATCATCAAGTCGCAGACCGGCGATTTCACCCGCGCGAAGGGCAAGGAGGTCATGGAGGCCTTCATCAAGAGCGAAAGCAAGAACATCGAGGCCGTCTACGCCCACAACGACGACATGGCGCTCGGCGCCATCCAGGCCCTCAAGGAGGCCGGCATGAGCCCGGGGAAGGGCACCGTCGTCGTGTCGATCGACGCCGTGAAGGGCGCCTTCGAGGCCATGATCGAGGGCACCCTCAACTGCACCGTCGAGTGCAACCCCCTCCTCGGCCCCGCCGCCTTCGACGCCGTCGAGAAGATCCTGGCCGGCGAGACCCTGCCCAAGAAGACCATCGTCAAGGACCAGCTCTTCGACCAGTCCAACGCCGCCGAGGCCATCCAGACCAGGAAGTACTGAGGCGCGGCGATCCGGAAGCGTGGGTGGCGGCCTCGGGCGGTCGGGGTGCCACCCACGATCATGTGGGTGGATGGCTGGATGAATGGAAGGCTGGGGGAGCGCCGTGGCTCCTGACGACGACCTCCTTCTCGCGATGGCCTCGATCACGAAGACCTTCCCCGGCGTCACCGCGCTCGACGGCGTGGACTTCGCGATGCGCCGCGGCGAGGTCCACGCCCTCATGGGCGAGAACGGCGCCGGCAAGTCCACCCTCATCAAGGTGCTCACCGGCGTCTACCCGCGCGACGCGGGCACCATCGTCTTCGACGGCCAGCCCCTCTCGCCCGCCTCCCCGCTCGAGGCCCAGGGACACGGGATCAGCACCATCTATCAGGAGGTGAACCTGATCCCGTACCTGTCGGTGGCCGAGAACATCTTCCTGGGCCGGCAGCCGCGTCGCCTCTGGGGCATCGACTGGTCAGCGATGCGGGCGCAGTCGCGGGAGCTGCTCGAGCGGTTCGACCTCTCCATCGACGTGGAGCTGCCGCTGGCGTCGTATCCCGTGGCCATACAGCAGATGGTGGCCATCGCGCGGGCGGTGGACATCTCGGCGAAGCTGCTCATCATGGACGAGCCGACCTCGAGCCTCGACGAGGGCGAGGTGGCCAAGCTCTTCGAGATCATCCGGCGGCTGAGGGCCGACGGCGTCGGCGTGCTGTTCATCACGCACTTCCTCGACCAGGTCTACGCGATCAGCGACCGCATGACGGTGCTGCGCAACGGGCGGCGGGTCGGGGTGTTCGACACGGCGACGCTGCCCCGCATCGAGCTGATCGGGCACATGCTGGGCAAGGCGCCCGAGGCGGTGCGGGCGCTCGAGCACGAGAAGGAGGCGCACCTGGCGGGCGCCCACGGCGCGGTGCTGCTCGAGGCGCGCGGGCTCGGGCGCAGCGGCGCCATCGAGCCGGTGGACCTCGAGGTCCGCGCGGGCGAAGTGCTCGGGCTGGCCGGCCTGCTCGGCTCGGGCCGCACGGAGCTGGCGCGCCTGCTCTTCGGCATCGACCGCGCGACGAGCGGCGCGGTGCGCATCGACGGGAAGGCGGCCCGGCTCACCTCGCCCCGCAAGGCGGTGACGCTGCGCATCGGCTTCTGCCCCGAGGACCGCAAGACCGACGGGCTCATCGCCGAGCTGACCGTGCGCGAGAACATCGTGCTCGCCGTCGAGCGGCGCCTCGCCAGGCTCGGCATCGTCTCGCGGCGGCGGCAGGTGGCGATCGCCGAGAAGTTCATCCGGCTCCTCGGCATCGTCACGACGGGGCCCGAGCAGCCCGCCGGGACCCTGAGCGGCGGGAACCAGCAGAAGGTGATCCTGGCCCGCTGGCTGGCCACGGAGCCGCGCCTGCTGATCCTCGACGAGCCGACCCGCGGGATCGACGTGGGCGCGAAGGCCGAGATCGAGCGGCTCGTCGAGCAGCTCTCGCGCGACGGCGTGGCCGTCGTCTTCATCTCCTCGGAGCTCGAGGAGGTGGTGCGGCGCAGCCCTCGCGTGGCCGTGCTGCGCGAGGGCCACAAGATCGCCGAGCTGACCGGCGAGGCGATCGACGAGCACACCATCATGCACACCATCGCGGAGGCGGGCGACCATGCCTCCTGAGCAGGCCGCGACGGCCGCCCTCGATCTCGCCGCCGTGCACTGGTTCTGTCTCCAGGCGCTCGTGCTGGCGGCCATGGCCCTGCTCCTGCGCGTGCGGGAGAGCAAGAGCTTCTGGCCCTTCGTCGCGCTCGCCGCGCTCTACCTGTTCAACCTGTTGTTCACCCAGGGCTTCAGCACCCTCGAGCTCAAGGGCGACCGCCTCTTCGGCGCGGCCATCGACGTGCTCCATCGCGGCAGCATCGTCATGCTGCTGGCGACGGGGATGACCCTGGTGATCGCCACGGCGGGCATCGACCTGTCGGTCGGCGCGGTGATGGCCATCGCGGGCGCCGTCTCGGCGCTGCTGCTGACGCGGACGGGCCTGCCCGTGCCCGCCGTCGTGGCCGTCGCGCTGGCCGTCGCGCTGGCGGCGGGGCTGTGGAACGGGGTGCTCGTGGCGTTCCTGCGGCTCCAGCCGATCGTGGCGACGCTCATCCTGCTGGTCGCCGGCCGCGGCATCGCGCAGCTCCTGACCGACGGGCAGATCATCACCTTCGAGAAGCCGAGCTTCGAGTTCATCGGCACGGGGGGCTTGCTGTGGCTTCCCGTCACGACGTTCATCGTCGCCATCGTGGTCGGGCTGACGCTGCTGGTCACGAAGAAGAGCGTCGTCGGGCTCTACATCGAGGCCGTGGGCGGGAACGAGTCGGCGGCTCGGCTGTCGGGCCTGAGCCCCGGGCTGGTCAAGGTGCTGGTCTATGGCTTCTCGGGCCTGTGCGCGGGCGTGGCTGGGCTGATCGCGACGGCGGACATCAAGGCGGCCGACATCAACAACTGCGGGCTCTACACCGAGCTCGACGCCATCC
>CBFDBL010000246.1:0-8261 GCA_965603035.1 uncultured bacterium | reverse complement strand
GCCCGCCCCGCCGCCGGCGGGCGGCCACTCGCAGCGCCCTGCCACCTCCGTGGCCGAGAGCGCCATCCACACGGCAAGACACACCAGCCAGTTGCAGCCGATGCCGCGGAAGAAGGCTTCGCCCCACGGCAGGCTGACCTTGGCGTGGGCGATGGCGATGGCCTTCGCGCCTACCGCGCCCGACGGGCCTGGATGGAGAGGACGGTCGGTCCGGCGGAGGGGAATATGCCTTGACGCGTCGAGGGAGCGACGCTATCATGCCTCTCCCAACGGACACTTGGGCGGTTGTGCTGCGGCGCCGCGGGCCCCGTAAGATGAGACACACTGGCCTACTCCCGTCACCAGACGAGGGACCGCGCGTCGGGCGCGTGCTCGCGACCGCAGGGGACGTTCTCTGGAGGGTGTGGCTGTTTCTCCGGCTCCTGCGGCGCAGCCCATGGTTCAATTACATCGGGTTCTTTCGCACCGTGCGCCGGGCGACGCATGGGCGCGGCGGCCGCCTCCGCCGCTGCCTGGGTCTGCAACTGTACGGCGAGCGGGCGCTCGCCGAGACGCTGCGCGCGTGCGGCCGGGCGGGCGTCGCGCCCTTTCTCCTCTTCGGCACGCTTCTCGGCCACTGCCGGGAAGGCGGGTTCATCGCGCACGACCACGACATTGACCTCGGGCTATGCGAGAGGGACTTCGCTCGGCTGGCGGAGCTCAAGCGCGAGATGCAGCGGAGCGGTTACCGCGTCGAGGTTGAGAGCGACCTGGGTGTGCAGTTCAAGAAGAGGCGCTTCCGCAACCTGGCGGTGGACTTCTACCGGGTGCATGAGGAGAAAGGCGAGATGGTCTGCTCGGTGACGTTCGACCGCGCGATGGGCCTGTGCCACTACCCACCAGACATCTTCGCGACGCTCGAACCGGCTCGGTTCCGGGGCCGGCTGGCCGTGATAGTCCCCGCACGGGCCGAGGAGTATCTCACGCTGACGTACGGGGCGTGGCGCACGCCGCAGCCGGACTTCGACCTGACGCGCGACTACCTGAACGTGAGCCGGGACGAGGTGAAGCCGTGCCGATGACGCGAGCCGTGGTCCTCGCTGCGGGGGTCGGCAGGCGGCTGCTGCCCGTGACCCGGCGCATCCCAAAGGCCCTCCTTCGCGTGGGCGGGGCAACGCTCCTGGAGCGCTCTCTCCACGCTCTTGGCGCCTGCGGCGTCGTCGAGGCGATCGTGGTCACCGGCCACCTCCGCGAGAAGATCGAGGCCCGGCTCGGCAACCGCCGCGGCGGCGTGTGCATCCGATACGTCCCCAGCGACCGCTACGCCGAGACAGGGAGCATGCACTCGCTCTACCAGGCACGTAGCGTCATTGACAGCGACATCCTCCTGTTGGAGTCCGACCTGCTGTACGGCCCGGCGGCGCTCGACGCACTCCTGGGGTGCCCGCGAGCGAACGCCACCCTCGTCGGCGGCCTCCTCGGCTCAGGCGACGACGTGTACGTCTGCGCCAATGGGCGGGGCGAGATCGCCGCTCTGGGGAAACACGTCTCGGACCGCGACCGTGAGGCGGCGTGCGGCGCGCTCGTGGGGATCTCGAAGCTCTCCCTGCCCTTCCTGCGGCGGCTCTTCGCCCGTGTGGATCACGACCCGCGCCCGTACCCTTCCCTGTGCCACTACGAGGAATACGTCTTCGAGACGAGCTTGCAGAGCGTGCCCATCCACGCCGTCGTCCGCCGCGACCTGGTCTGGATCGAGATCGACACGATGGCGGACCTGCGCCGCGCCCGCGGAGAGATTCTCCCGCAGCTCTCCCTCTCGCGCCCGCCAGGCGTAGGGTCCGAAGACTCATCTGCGTCGTCGTGACGTGCTGGTCTATGCGGTCTGGGCTGTGTCCGCCCCTTTCTTCTCGCTGCGCATGTACAGCCACCAGTAGATGGATCCCACGAACAGCGCTCCGCCTACCACGTTGCCGAGGGTGACGGGGACGAGGTTCGCGCTCAGGAATCTCCCCCGGGTGAGCGAATCGAGCACGCCAGGCGCAAAGCCGCCAGCTGCGGCCGTGCCCCTGAGGAACAGGCCCATGGGGACGAAGTACATGTTGGCCACGCAGTGCTCGAACTTCCAGGCACTCCTCAGAAAGCACGGCCTCCGCATCAAGGACCTCGCCGCCCGCACCAACGACCAGGACCATTGACATCGAGCGCTATCAGGGGCCAAACGCCAGGCGGATTCGGCGCTTGACAGCCGGCCAAGTCCCACTTAGCATGCTCGCGGTCTGTCCGCCGCATCCCGTGCGGCGCCGGCGCGCAGGCGCGAAGGCGAAGCAGGAGTGAACAACGGATGGGGATGATCACGATCCAGGTGTGGGACGCTACGGGGAACAAGCGCCAGACCGTCGAGCTGCCCGACGACGCGCCGATCAACCGCATCATCGCGATCCTCGTGGACCGCATGAGCCTGCCGCGCCACAGCCCCGACGGCCAGTTCATGAGCTACAAGTTCCACCACAAGGGCACGGGCCGCCAGCTCCTCGACGACCAGACCCTCACCGAGGCGGGGGTGCGCGACGGCGACATCGTGCGGCTCCAGGCCGAGATCACGGCGGGGCTCGCCGCCTAGCCCGCCGTCAGGGGGCGCCGGATGGACGACGTGATCGAGCTTGGCGAGGCGGCCCTGGTCGAGGGGCGCTTCCATCGCCAGGGGCTCATCGAGTGGTGGGACCAGGCGTGCCTGTCGCAGGCGAAGGTGCTCGTCATCGGCGCCGGCGCCCTCGGCAACGAGATCCTCAAGAACCTCGCTCTCGTCGGCGTCGGCCGCGTGTTCGTCGTCGACATGGACGTCATCGAGCACTCGAACCTCGCCCGCAGCGTGCTGTTCCGCGAGGACGACCTGGGCGCGCCGAAGGCCGAGGTCGCCGCCCGGCGCCTGCGCGAGCTCTATCCCGCCATGGCCGTCGAGCCCTTCGTCGGCAACATGGTCTACGACCTCGGCGCCGGGCTGTTCCGCTGGGCCGACGTCGTCGTCTGCGGGCTCGACAACCGCGAGGCCCGCGTCGCGACCAACCGCGCCTGCCTGCGGGCCGGCCGGCCCTGGGTCGACGGCGCCATCGAGCGGCTCGACGGCGTCGCGCGGGTGTTCCTGCCCGACGGCGGCGCCTGCTACGAGTGCACCATGAGCGAGCTGGACTGGCAGATGCTCGAGGCCCGCCGCTCCTGCGCGCTGCTCAGCCGCGAGCAAATGGAGGCCGGCTACACCCCGACGACCGCCACCTCGTCGTCCATCGTCGCCGGCTTCCAGTGCCAGGAGGCGCTCAAGCTCCTCCACGGCCTGCCCGTCGAGGGCGCCGCGGGCATCGTCGTCCGCGGCCAGACCAACGACGTCTACAAGGTCACCTACCCGCGCAAGGACGACTGCGCGGCGCACGAGACCCTCGAGGAGATCGTCGAGCTGCCCCAGACCTCCGACGGCACGACGATGGGCGAGTTGCTGGCCCGCGCCCGCGACGACCTGGGGCCCGAGGCCAGCGTCGAGCTGAGCCGCGAGATCCTCCACGCGCTCGAGTGCCCGCGCTGCGGGACGAGCCGCGAGGTGTTCCGCTCGCTCGGCAGCGTGTCCGAGAGCGAGGGGCCGTGCCCCCGGTGCGGCGAGCCGCGGGTCCCGCACCTGATGCACAGCATCGCGGGCGAGGAGGGGTTCCTGGAGCGGACGCCGGCGCAGATGGGGCTGCCGCCCTACGACATGGTGGTGGGCCGTTGCGGCCTGCGCGCCGTCGGCTACCTGCTGGCCGGCGACGCCGAGGCCGCGCTCGGCGCCGTAGGCCGGCCGCCTCCACTGCGAGCGGGATCAGAGGGAGACGCATCGTGAGCGACGAGAAGCCCGGCGAAGAGGCCCAAGCCCCCCCCGAGCAGGGGCAGGCGGGGCCTGGGACCGACGTGGGCCAGGTGGACGCCGACGGGCTCGAGACGCGCGCGTTCCCCGAGTCGCTCCCGTCGGAGTACCGCGTCACCATCTCCGAGGCGGCCTTCGAGGCCATCAAGGAGCACGCCAACAGCGACACCGCCATCGAGCTGTGCGGCGTCCTCGCAGGCAGCCTGTTCGCCGACGACGACGGCCCCTACCTGGTCGTCGAGAAGGCCATCGAGGGCGTGGCCACCCGCCGCACCGGCTCCCAGGTCACCTTCACCCACGAGACGTGGGAGCGCATCCACACGCAGATGGAGGCCGAGTGCCCCGACCTGCGGATCGTCGGCTGGTACCACACCCACCCCGGCTTCGGCATCTTCCTCAGCGAGATGGACCAGTTCATCCAGGACAACTTCTTCAACCTCCCACACCAGGTCGCCTTCGTCTACGACCCCGTGGCCGACCGCCGCGGCCTGTTCATCTGGAAGGGCGGCACGTCGGCGCGGCTGCGGCGCTACTGGCTCGGCGGCGCGCTCTGCTACGACGACGAGGGCCCGGCCCCCGTCGAGCCGCCGCGCCGCGACGAGGGGCCGCGCGAGGAGCCCGAGGCCTTCGACCGCCGGCCCCCGCGCCCCGCCTACGCCCCGCCCGAGCACGAGCCGCTGCCGCTCGGCTGGTCGGCCCTCTGGCTCGCCGTGGCCCTCGTCGCGCTGTTCGTCGCCTACTGGCTCGGCGGCTCGAACGCCCGCATCGCCGCCCTCCAGACCGGCAAGCAGGCCAGCGACTTCGAGGCCCTCATCCGCAGCGGCCTGTTCCGCGACGGCCTCGGCTTCGAGCTCGAACGCGTCCTCGACCGCCTCAACGACGTCCACAACCGCCTCCAGACCGTCCACGACACCCTGAGCAAAAACGCCGGCGGGAAGCCGCCGGAGGGCGTCTCGGAGTCCATCGAGAGCGTGCTCGCCGTGCACCGCGACATCGGGCGCATCCGCACGGCCTACACCAAGGCCGACCTGCTGGCGCAGCGGCTGGGGCGGGTGGCCGACATGCCCAACGAGATGGCCGTGCTCCAGGCCAAGCAGGACTCCATGCGCGTGCTGCTCGCCGAGCTGTACGTGCTCGAGGCCAGGCAGCTCATGCTCGAGGGCGACGACGCCGGGATCCGTCGCCGCCTCGCCGAGGAGTTCGTCCGCCGCGCCGTGCAGATCGAGCCGAAGCTCCAGGCGCAGATCGAGCAGCACCTCCCAGAGCTCGCGCCGAAGCCCAAGCGAGAGCTCCCACCCCGCAAGGGGGACAAGCAAGGCAAGTAGGCCCCCGTGACCGAAGGCACGCCCTGAGCCGACAGGGGGCATCGAGAACGGTTGGAGCACGATGGCTGACAGGATCCGACTGACCCGCGCGGACCTCTACTCGCCGCAGGTCGATGAGATCGTGGCGGAGCAGCAGGCGCTGGCGCGCGCCCTGCCCTCCTTCGAGCCGACGCCCACGTGGCGCAGGGTGCTCTTCAGCAGCCTCTTCTTCCTCTCGGTCGCGGGCGTGCTCGGCGGGCTGATGGGCTGGGCGATCCTCGAGCCGTTCCTCAACGAGGGCACGACGCTGTGGGGCACGATCGACGACGTGCAGCTCCCCGCGGGCGACACCCAGAGCCGCTCGCTGCGGGTGCGCGGCTTCACCGTGCTGGTGGACGCGCGGATCACGCGGGTCTCGGGCCGCGGCGAGTTCGCCGACTCGGCCTCCGTGGACGACCTGCGGGTCGGCCAGCCGGTGTGCGTGCAGGCCATGATCTCGCGGGAGCTGCCCGACACGCTGATGGGCACGCGGGTCGTGGTCCGCGAAATCCCGCCGGAGCACGCCGACGAGCCGGTGCCCGACATCGAGCGGCTGGCCCGGGCATCGCTGTTCTCGGGGCTGTTCGGCTTCGCGATCGTGGGGGCGAGCATCGCGGGGCTGGTCGCGGCGGCCGACGGGCTCGTGTCGCGCAACCTGCGTCGGGGCCTGCTGTGCGGGCTGTGCGGGATCGGGATCGCGACCCTCGGCGGGCTGGTCGGGCTGGTGCCGGGCGGGGTGGTGCTCTTCGCGGCGCAGATGCTCGTGACGATGGCGGTCGGCGGGCTGTGGACCAGCGACTCGGTCGGCGGCTGGGGCCTGTTGATCCTGGCGGTCGGGCGCTCGCTGACGTGGGGGATCCTGGGCCTGACGGTCGGGCTGGGCCAGGGCGCGGCCATGCGGAGCAAGAAGCTCGCGCTCAACGGCCTGCTCGGCGGCCTGCTCGGCGGCCTGCTCGGCGGCGTCTTCTTCGACCCCATCTGCCGCGTTTTCGCCGACACCGCGATCGGCAGCCAGGCCATCGTCAGCCGCGCCATCGGGTTCCCCATCATCGGCCTCAGCGTCGGCCTCATGGTCGGCCTCGTCGAGCACCTCGCCAAGGACGCCTGGCTGCTGATGCGCGCCGGGCCGCTCACGGGCAAGCAGTTCATCATCTACAAGAACCCCACCGCCGTCGGCAGCTCGCCCAAGTGCGAGATCTACCTCTTCAAGGACCCCGACGTCGAGCCGCGCCACGCGCTCATCCACCACAGCGGCGCGCGCCACGAGATCCAGGACCTCAAGAGCCCCTCGGGCACCTACGTCAACGGCCAGCGCGTCAGCCGCCAGACCCTGCGCGACGGCGACCAGATCGTCATCGGCCAAACCGTGCTCGAGTACTCCGAGAAGGCGCGCGGACAGAGGTGACCCTGCCCGACGCCCTGCGCCGCCCGAGCCCCGGCCCGCCGGCCATCGTGGCCAGCCCGGCCGACCCGCAGACCCGGCCCCCCGCGGCCCGCGACATGGGAGTGTAACCGCGTGAGCGTGACCATCGAGTGCCCCAACTGCCACAAGCGCTACACCGTGGACGCATCAGCCTCGGGCAAGACCGCCGTCTGCGCCGCCTGCGGCACCAGGATGCAGATCCCCGACCTCGCCGCGAGCCCCGTGCCCCCCGCGCCCGAGCCCGAGCCTACGCCCCAGCCCGAGCCCCCGCCGCAGGCCGAGGCGCCCGGCGCGCTCGCCGCGCAGATGCGGGCCAACCGAGCCCTCGAGGGACGCATCTGCCCCGTCTGCCAACAGCCCATCGCACTCGGGCAGCCCGTGCGCAACTGCGAGCTCTGCGGCAGGACACACCACGACGAGTGCTGGCGCAAGCACAACGGCTGCGGCACACGCGGCTGCGACAACGCACCGCTGCCCGCGCTCGGCTTCGCACAGGGCGAGGCCGAGCCGCCCCCCTCGCTCCAGCCGCCGGGGACGAAGCGCTGCCCCCACTGCGGCGAGCCCATCGCCGAGGCCGCCGTCAAGTGCCGACACTGCCAGGAGTACCTCCCCGGCCACGGGCCGCGGCGGGCCGGCGCCAAGCAGGGCGGCAACAGCGGCCTCGCCATCGGCTCGCTCGTGTGCGGCATCCTGTCGCTGCTGTGCTGCATGTCGATCGTGGCGGGGCCGGCGGCCATCGTGCTCGGGGTGATGGCGCGGCGCGAGATCGACCGCAGCGGCGGCCGCCTGGGCGGGCGGGGCATGGCGCTCGCAGGCATCATCATGGGCAGCATCGGCGCGGCACTCGGCCTGCTCGGCATCATCGCCCAGATCATCGCCGCCGCCGCGCAAGCGTGAGACAGGACACTGTGCGGCCCGGAGCGGCCGCACCTTGCCCGGAGGACTGTCCCCGTGAGCATCACCATCCAGTGCCCCAACTGCGGCAAGCGCTACACCGTGGACGAGTCGGCGGCGGGCAAAGTCGCCACGTGCCAGGCCTGCGGCGTGAAGATGCGCATCCCCGCCGTCGCCGCCGCGCCGCCGCCGCCCGAGCCCGCGCCCGAGCCGGCACCTGCCCCCGACGCGCCGCAGCCGGCTCCGCCCGAGCCCTCCGCCGCGGGCCTCCCCACCGAGATGCGGGCCAACCGAGCCCTCGAGGGCAGGATCTGCCCCGCCTGCGGCGACCCCATCCAGCTCGGACAGCCCGTGCGCAACTGCGAGCTCTGCGGCCGCACACACCACGCCGACTGCTGGCGCAAGCACAACGGCTGCGCCACGCTCGGCTGCGACAACGCCCCGCTGCCCGAGCTCGGCTTCGCCCCCGAGCACCAGGCCGCCGCAGCACCCGGCGCCCCGGCCCCGCCGACGGGCGAGACCCGCAAGTGCCCCGACTGCGGCGAGGACGTCGCGAAGGGCGCCGCCAAGTGCCCCTACTGCGGCAAGCTGCTGCGCAAGCGGGCGGGCCGGGCACGCTTCACGCGGCGCAGCGACACGGCCCGCAACGCCCTGATCTGCGGCATCCTGTCGATCTTCTGCTGCGGCATCATCCTCGGCCCCATCGCCATCATCCAGGCGCTCAAGGCGAAGA
>CBFDBL010000245.1:0-8271 GCA_965603035.1 uncultured bacterium | reverse complement strand
TCCCGCGGGATGTGGACATCCCGCCCGTTGTCCCGCGGGATGTGGACATCCCGCCTACAGCCGGCAGAGCTCTGTGAGGGCCTCGTGCGCCCGTCGCCCCGCGGGGGTTGCTTCGCGCGGGGCGAGTTGATGCGCCGGGGGCGACGTGGCAGAATGGGGGCGGTGCGAGCCGCTGGGCCGAGGAGCGACGATGACGGCGGACGTGGACACAGCGGAGCTTCGGGCGCAGGCGCGGCGGGTGCCGTGGCGGTATCGGCGGCTGGTGGGACGGGTGCGCGCGCTGGAGCCGACGATGCGGGCGATGGCCGACGCCGAGATGCGCGAGCTGGCGAAGACGTGGCGGGCTCGGCGCAAGAAGGGCGAGTCGCTGGACCGGCTGCTGCCCGAGGCGTTCGCCGCGACGCGTGAGAGCGCGCGGCGGGCCATCGGGCTCAGGGCATTCGACGTGCAGGTCGTCGGCGCGATCGTGCTGCACCGCGGGCAGGTCGCCGAGATGCAGACGGGCGAGGGCAAGACGCTCGTGGCGACCCTGCCGGCCGCGCTCAACGCCGTCGCCGGCAAGGGCGTCCACATCGTGACGGTCAACGACTACCTGGCCGAGCGCGACCGCGGCTGGATGGGGCCGGTCTACGAGCGGCTCGGCTTCACGGTCGGCGTGATCCTCGGCGGGATGAGCCAGGCCGAGCGGCGCGCGGCCTACGCCCGCGATATCACGTACGGGACGAACAAGGAGTTCGGGTTCGACTTCCTCCGCGACCAGGTCCGCCGGCGTGCGGTGGCCCGGGAGACGGGCGACGTGCTGCGTCGCTGGGACATCGAGCGCGGTCGCCTGGCGGACACGGCGGGCTACGCGCAGCGGGGCCACGCGTTCGCGATCGTGGACGAGGTGGACAGCGTGCTGATCGACGAGGCGCGGGTGCCGCTGATCCTGAGCGACGCGAGCGGGCAGCCGAGCCCGTACGCCGACGCCTTCCGCTGGGCCGACGCGGTGGGCCGGCGGATGCGGCCCGAGACGGACTTCTCGCTGAAGCTCAAGGAGCAGACCGTCGAGCTGACCCAGGCGGGCCGGCAGCGTGTGCGGGCGCTGGCGCTGAGGCTGGGCGCGGCGCCGCCGGCGGACCGGCCCGTGCACCTGCTCGTCGAGCAGGCGGTGCGCGCGCACCGGCTGTTCCAGCGCGAGCGCGAGTACCTGGTGGCGGAGGGCGAGGTGGTGATCGTCGATGAGTTCACGGGCCGGATGCTGCCCGATCGCAACTGGCAGCTCGGGCTGCACCAGGCGATCCAGGCCAAGGAGGGCCTGCCGGTCACAGGGGAGACCCGCACGCTGGCGACGGTGACCTACCAGCGCTACTTCCAGCTCTACGACAAGCTGGCCGGGATGACGGGCACGGCGCACGACGCGCGGCGCGAGCTGCGCAAGGTCTACGGCCTGCGGGTCCGGCGCATCCCGACCAACAAGCCGCTGCGACGCCGCACGCTGGCCGACGCCGTCTTCCGCTCCCGGCACGCGAAGCTGCGCGCCGTCGTCGAGCGCATCCGCACCCTGCACGAGCAGGGCCGCCCGGTGCTCGTGGGCACCCGCAGCGTGGACAAGAGCGAGGCGCTCAGCCGCGCGCTCGACGGCATCGGCATCGCGCACGCGGTGCTCAACGCGAAGCGGCACGCCGAGGAGGCGGCCATCGTGGCCCAGGCCGGCCAGCGCGCGCAGGTGACCATCTGCACGAACATGGCCGGGCGCGGCACCGACATCGTGCTGGGCGCGGGGGTGGCCGAGCTGGGGGGCCTGCACGTGCTCGGGACCGAGCGCCACGACGCGCGGCGCATCGATCGCCAGCTCGGCGGGCGGGCCGGGCGCCAGGGCGACCCGGGCAGCTACGAGTTCATCCTCGCGCTCGACGACGACCTGGTGCGCCGGCGCTGGCGCCGGCTCGCCGCCTGGCTGCGCCGGCGCACGCGGCGCCCGGGCGGGCGGCGCCTGCGCGCACCCTGGTTCCGCTGGCTCTTCGGCCTTGCCCAGCGCCGGGTCGAGCACGACCACCTCGAGGCCCGCCTCGCACTGCTCGAGCGCGACAAGTGGCTCGACGAGGTCCACGACCTGCTCGGCATCACCGGCGACGGCCAGGGCCGGCGCGAGCGGTGAGCCTGCCCCCCACGCGGCCGAGTCTGCCGCATGTGTATATACACCAAGTGGTTACGGCACCGGAGGCGTCCGGGATGGCCCCATGTCAAAAAACGAGGGTCGCGTGTCGAAAAACGAGGGTTCGGATCGGGCCGATTCTAGAGGAAAAAGCGGGTGCGCAGCAGGCGGAGCAGGCGGTAGTACCACTGCTCGGCGAGCGGGTGGGTGCCGATGCGGAAGCGAGCCCTGCCGGTGACGCCGAGCGGTGGCGCGGGCGCGCCGTCGGGCAGGTCGAGCTCGACGCGGAACCACGGGAGCAGGGTGCGATCGCGCTGGGGCGCGCTGGGGTCGAGGACGACGGGGCCGCCTGCGGGGCTCGTAAGTCCAGGGCTGGGCACCTGATAGGTCGCCTGGTCGAGCACCTTGGCGACGCGGCAGCGCAGCGCCGTGGCGGGCAGGCTGCGGAGGCGGACGGTCGCAGGCTCGTGCTGAGCGTCGCGGACGTCGGCGATGTGTGCCTGCTCGACGACGACGACCAGGCGGTTGAAGGGTCCTCGAGCGATGAGTGCGACGGGGTCGCCGGGCCGCAGGAATCGGCCGGGTGAGTTGGCGAGGTCTGGCGCGATGACCTGTCCGTCGCAAGGTGCTGTCAGCACGAGACTTGCGACGCGCTGGCGCAGGGCGTCGAGCTTCGCCTCGAGGGCGGCGACGCGGGTGCGCTCGGCCTGCGCCGTGGCCACCGCGGCCGCGGCGTCGTCGCTCTCGAACGCCGCGAGCCGGATGCGGGCCGTCTCGAGGGTCTTCTCGGTCGCCACGACCGCGAAGGCCAGCTCCGGGTTCGTGCACTCGGCGATGCGCGCGCCCGACCCCACCCACTGACCGTCGCGCACGAACACCTCGCGGACGAACCCGCCCCACCGCGCGCGCACCATCGCTCGCTCCTGCGCAATCGCCGCGCACGGAGCGTAAACGTATTGCGCCACCTCGACTTGCGTCAATGGCCACACGATCGCCGCCGCCAGCACGACCAGCACCGCCACGCACCGCAGACGGTGCCGGCGCGTCGCCTTCGCCAGCACCAGGTAGTGGAGCAGCTTGCCGAAGGGGATGACGATCCACGCCACGAACGCCGCGGCGCCCAGCGCGACCCCCAGGCCGAAGAAGGCCTGCGAGACGAACAGGATGATCCCCACGATCACGAACGTGCGGTAGACGAGCGACGCGATGCCGTAGACGACGAGCCAGAGCTTCTCCCGAGGGTCCGCCGTCAGCGGATCTTCTTCCACGCCAAGGAGATAGCGTTTCGCGAGGTAGAGCAGGTAGCGCCGCGAGTTCGTCCACAGGTTCGGCAGCTCCGCCCAGTCGCTCAGGATATAGTAGGCGTCGAACCGCAGCAGCGGGTTGCCGTTGAACAGGACGGAGGAGACCGAGGCGATGAAGATCACGTTGTAGGCGATGGCGTGGACGCTGCCCGGCTCGGTCGCCAGCCAGACGAAGAGGGCGAGGGTGGCGAGGAACAACTCGGCCATCATCCCGACGGCGCCGACCAGGGCGCGCCGGTGCTTGCTCTCGACCCCCCAGAGGCCGGTGACGTCGACGAACGCGCAGGGGGTGAAGACGAGGAAGAGGATGCCCATGCGGTGGACCTCGGCGCCGGCCAGCTTGGCGAGCCAGGCGTGGCAGAACTCGTGGACCGCCTTGAGCGCGACGAACGTAACCCACAGCAGGAACAGGTTTTCGGGCGCCAGGATGCCCTCGGCCGGCCGCGCCAGCGCCCGGAAATGGTAGAGGAACGTCCCGAGCCCGACGAGCACGACCGCGGCCCACACGACCAGAAACGCCCGGCTGAAGACCCAGCGCACCAGCGGAAGCGTCCGCACCAGGAAACGGTCGGGGTCGTAGAGCGGGATCTGGATGAACAGGAAGTTGGTCAGGACGCTCTTGGTGCGCTGGAGGCGCTTCTTGCGCGCCCGCTCGTAGAGCGCATCGACCTGCTCGGCCTGGGGGACCTGGAGCAGGTTGGCCGAGCGGAGCATCTGGGTGAAGGCCAGGAGGTCCTGGAAGCTGGGTGCCTCGGCGCCCATCTCGCGGCCGAGCTGGGCGTGGACCTCGTGTAGGGTGTGCTGGCCGTCGAGCAGCTTCACCACCTTGTGCTCGGTGGGCCCGAATCGGAAGTACTGGAGCGAGACGGGGTCCTGTGCGACGAACCAGACCTGGCCGCGGAAGGTGTGCGTGGTGATCTCGGCGTGGGGCGAGAAGACGGGGCGGAGCGCGCCCAGCAGCGGCTGGCCCTCGCGGAACTCGAGGTCGTAACGTGTGGATTCCATAGGACTTAGGTCACACGAAGAGCTTCATGCGCAGCCAGTTGACGAGCTTGCGGCTCAGGACGTAGGCGAGGTTGCGCTTCGGGCCGGCGATGCTGGCCGCGGCCTCCATCCCCGGGCGCAGCCACCCCTCGGTGTTGCGCAGCGGCGCCTCGACGACGAAGACGCTGGCGCCCTCGCGCGGCTCCGACATGGGGCGGACCCTCTCGACGGTGAAGGCGACGGTGACGTCGGGGCGCGCCTTGGTCGCGAAGCTGCCGCGCCGGCCCGCCGCCACGTGGGCCACGTCGCCCTGCGCCACGTCCACGAGCAGGAGCAGCTCGTCGAGCCGCGCGACCTCCATCAGGGTCTCGCCCATGGCGAAGGGCGCGCCCACGTGCTGGCGCAGGTCGCCGCTGAGCACCACCCCGTCGAAGGTCGCCCGGACCACCGCCTGGCCGATGCGGTGCTCGAGCAGCGCGATCTCAGCCTCGAGCTCCGCACACTGCGCCCGCGCGATCTGCCACTCCGCGATCTTCTCCTGCGAGAAGTGCACGTCGCGCTCGCGCTCCCGCGCCGTCAGCTTCGCCTGCGCCTCGCGGTGCGCGAGACGCAGCTCCTCGTCCTCGAACTCGAAGAGCGGGTCGCCGGCCTTCACGAGCTGGCCTGGCAGCACGTGCGTGCTGCTCAGGACGGCGCGCTCGAAGGGCGCGGCGTAGACCCTGCGCGTGGCCGCCGCGAGCCGGGCGTTGCCGGTCACGGTGAGGGGCCATCGGCCGAAGATGCCGGCGAGGGCGAGGGCGAGCACGGCGAGCGTGACGAGCTTGGCGACGACGTGGCCCTTGCCGGCGAGCGCCTCGACGAGCCACAGGGCGCCGTCGCGGCCGCGCGCGAGGGGGCCGCGCGCGTTGTCCCTGGCGAGCCCGAGCGCCGGGCCGAGCTGGTCGCAGGCGATCTCGTGCACCCGCTGCTCGCCCTGGGCGAAGGGCCTGCGCTCGTGGCGCTCGAGCACCGCGCAGGCCACCGCGCCGTCGGCGGCGCGCAGCGGGTAGGTCGCGATGGCGTGGGCATCGGCCAGGTCGGCGAGCGTCTCGTGGGCGGGGCGCGGCTCGGGGTCGGCGCCGTCGGGCGGGAAGAGGATGGCGCGGTCGGCCTGCTCCGCCTCCTCCATGGCCGCGGCGAGGGCGCGGGACAGGTTGGTGCGGCGATCGATGTAGTCCTGCTCGCTGACGGCGGCGAGCTTCACCTTGCCGCGGCGGACCCAGCCGAGGCTGACGCGCTGGACGTCGCAGAGCTCCTTGGCCTTGTTGACGAGCGCGAGCGCCATGTGCTCGGGGTCGGGGTAGCCGGCGTTGACGGCGGCCACCAGGTCCCACGCCTGGCACAGCTCGTCGTAGCGCTGCTCGGTGGCGTGTCCGGCCTGGAGTGTGGCGTAGAGGAGTCCCTGCGAGGTGATGGACTCGGCGGCGGCGCGCGCGTAGTCGAGCGCGGCGCGCTCGCTTCCGCCGATGACGATGGCGACGACGGCGCCGATGGTGGGGCCGAGCGGCACGGGCAGGCTGACGGCCCAGTAGGCGCGGCCCTCGAGCATCCGGCCGGCCGGCTCGGAGATGCGCTCGACGTGCCGGGCGCCGGCCAGCAGGACCGTGACGGCCTGTCGCGCGAGCGGCGCGCGCCAGGCCTCGGCGGCCTGGCGGCCCACCCGCGCAGGCTCCTCGCACAGCAGACGCACGGCGTCGCGGGCCTGCTCGCCGGGCAGCCACACGGCGCCGTGGAGCGCGTCGGACCGCTCGACCTGGCCGTGGAGCAGGCCCCGGAGGAAGGCCGCGGGCGTCTCGGCGCGCTCGAGACTCTCGAGCAGCGACGCCGCGGCCTCGGCTCGCTGGACCTCGTCGCTGGGGCTGGCCGGCTCACTCGCCACCGTCGGTTCCCTCACGGATGCCCGCCGTCCCGCGCCGCACGCTGCCGCGGCGGGGCGCCGGTCGGGCGGGCTCGGCTACCGGCCTGGGGGCGGCGGCACCTCGGCGGACGGCTCGGGGCCGCGTGGCGGCGCCTGGTGCACCTCGATGACGCCGAAGGCGTTCTCGTAGCGCTGGATCGCCTGGCTGAGCGCGATGGCGAGCCGCTTC
Source organism: uncultured bacterium (assembly GCA_965603035.1). Taxonomy (GTDB): domain Bacteria; phylum Planctomycetota; class PUPC01; order DSUN01; family DSUN01; genus CAZDNN01. The sequence goes on along the minus strand of CBFDBL010000245.1, from coordinate 1,720 downwards.
GCCGCGGGCAGGCTCATGATGATGCGATCGCTCACGAGCATGTGCGCCTCGCGGCGGTCGCGCTGGGCCGCCGGGAGGGTGAGCCCGAAGTTCAGGATCAGCTCCTCGCGCGTGCTCGACAGCAGGCAGACGTTCGCGTAGGAGGTCTTGGTATCGCGCTCGTGCACGCGCAGGACGGCGCCCTGCTGCGGCTGTGCCGGCCGCGGCGCCTGGGGTATGGGGGCCTCATCGGGCATGCTCGGCACTCCTTCCGGCGCGCGCCGGCGCCTTGTCGGGATCGAACACGACGGTGGCGCGGGAGCCCGCGGCCACCTGGTGCTTCGGGTTGGGCAGCTCGAGCTTCACGCGGCGCGTATCGCTCGCGGCGTCGATCACAGGGTCCACCATGAGCACCCGGCAGGGGTATCGGCGGTCGGGCTGGTCGTCGAGCACGAGGTGTGCCGTGTCGCCGGGCTCGAGCGTGGCGGCCAGGGCGTGAGGCACGTGGGCCATGACGTGCAGCACGTCGAGCACGACGAGCTGGAGGAGCGGCTGGAACTCCTCGGCGGCCTCGCCGACGTCGCGCAGGCGTCGGGTGACGACGCCGTCGAGGGGCGCGCGGACCGTGAGCCGCTCGACCAGGGCGCGGTCGCGGGCGACCTCGAGGCGGTGGAGGGCCTGCTCCTCGTTGGCGACGACGAGCTGGCTCTCGGCGTAGCGGAGCTCGAGCTCCCTCTCCTCGACGTCGGCGTCGGCCGCGACCCCCTTCGCCTGGAGCGTCTTCTGGCGCTGGTAGGCCACCTGCTTGGCGCGGACGTTCGCCTGCGCCGCCTCGATGTGGGCCGTGGACTTCGCGCGCCGCTCGCTGATCGCCAGTGCCGCCTTCTGCACCTCGGCGTCGAGCTCGACCAGCGGCTGGCCCTTCGCCACGCGGTCGCCCTCCTCGGGCGCGATGCGTGCGAGGATCCCGCCCACGGGACTCGCCACCTCGATCTCGTGCGACGGACGCACCACCGCGCGCGCCCGCGTCGCCGGCGCACTGCCCGCGCCCGCCGCCAGCGACGCCGCCGCCACCCCCGCCCAGCACCATCGCGTGTTCACCGGCTCTCCTCCGCAGCCCCGCCTCCCTGGCAGCCCCACTATCCTATGCGCTGCGCCGCCCTCCGGTCAAGGGCGAGTGCAACCCCGGGTCCTTGCGTTTCCGTTCCTGCGCGTCCTCGTCCTCGACGTCTTCGTCTCGACCTGTTGCGTAAGCTCAGCGCCCCCGCACACCCAAGCAAGTCTGAGCGTGGCACCCAGGGATCAGTGCTCCATCCGGGGGTGCCACGCTCAAGCGGAGCCTCGGCGTGGCTTCCCGCAACAGGAGTTCGAAAGGGACCGCTGTCCCTGCTCGCAGGAAATCGAGGACGGGCACGATCCAGGGCGCCCAGCCATGGACCCCCAGATCTGGGGTCAGACTCGGGGACATCCACGCCACGCAAGAGAGCCGGGCGACGGCGCAGGCGCTGAGCGACAGTTGTCGCGGGTAGTGCAGCTCGCCCAGGCCGCCGGGTGTACGGGCAGAGGACCCGTGACCCAAGGCTCGTCGAAAAGATCTCACACCTCATGAGGTCTGTACATCACCATCGCGGGCTGAAGTGCTCCCGGACCGTGGGTAGTGGTCTTCCGTGAGCGGGTCAGTTGCTTGGGGACATCCACGCCACGCAAGAGAGCCGGGCGACGGCGCAGGCGCTGAGCGACA
>CBFDBL010000244.1:0-8315 GCA_965603035.1 uncultured bacterium | reverse complement strand
AGCGCGTTGGTGGTGAGGAGCAGCGCGGAGACGCTGGCGGCGTTCGGGAGCGCGCAGCGGACGACCTTGGTGGGGTCGATGATGCCGGCCTCCACGAGGTCGCAGTACTCGCCGGCGAGCGCGTCGTAGCCGAAGCTGGGGTCGTCGCTCTCGAGGATCTTGTGGACGACGAGCGCGCCGTTGACGCCGGCGTTCGAGGCGATCTGGGCGAGGGGCGCGGGGAGCGCGCGGCGGACGATGTCGACGCCGATCTTCTCGTCGCCCTTGGCCCGCACCTTGTCGAGCGCCTTGGCGGCCCGCAGCAGCGCCACGCCGCCGCCGGGCAGGATGCCCTCCTCGACGGCCGCGCGGGTCGCGTGCAGGGCGTCCTCGATGAGCGCCTTCTTCTCCTTCATCTCCGGCTCCGTGGCGGCGCCGACGTTGATCTGCGCGACCCCGCCCGCGAGCTTCGCGAGCCGCTCCTCGAGCTTCTCGCGATCGTAGTCGCTGGTCGTCGTCTCGATCTCGTGGCGGATCTGGCCGATGCGGCCCTGGATCGCCTCCGAGGAGCCGCCGCCCTCGATCAGCGTCGTCGTGTCCTTCTCGACCACCACGCGCTTGGCCGTGCCCAGGTCGTCGAGGGTGATGCTCTCGAGGTCGATGCCCAGGTCCTCGAGGATCGCGCTGGCGCCGGTCAGGATCGCGATGTCCTCGAGCATGGCCTTGCGGCGGTCGCCGAAGCCGGGCGCCTTGACGGCGCAGCACTGAAGGATGCCGCGGAGCTTGTTGACGACGAGGGTGGCCAGGGCATCGCCCTCGATGTCCTCGGCGATGATCAGCAGCGGCTTGCCGGCCTGCGCCACCTTCTCGAGGACGGGCACCAGGTCGCGCACGGCGCTGATCTTCTTCTCGTGGACCAGGATGAGGCAGTCGTCGAGCTCGCAGGCCATGGCCTGGGGGGCGGTGGCGAAGTAGGCGGAGAGATAGCCGCGGTCGAAGCCCATGCCCTCGACCCACTCGACGTCGGTGTCGATCGTCTTGCCTTCCTCGACGGTGATGACGCCGTCCTTGCCGACCTTGTCCATGGCCTCGGCGATCATCTTGCCGACGGCGGGGTCGTTGTTGGCGGCGATGGCGCCGACCTGTGCGATCTCCTTCTTGCCCTCGACCTCGTTGCTCGCGGCGGCCAGGTGCTTGACGACGGCCTCGACGGCCGTGTGGATGCCGCGCTTGAGGGCCATGGCGTTGGCGCCGGCCGTGACGTTCTTGAGGCCCTCGACGAAGATGGCCTCGGCGAGCACCGTCGCGGTCGTGGTGCCGTCGCCCGCCACGTCGCTGGTCTGCGAGGCGACCTGTCGGACCATCTGGGTGCCCATGTTCTCGAACTTCTCTTCGAGCTCGATCTCCTTGGCGACGGTCACGCCGTCCTTGGTGACGGTGGGCGCGCCCCAACTCTTCTCGAGGACGACGTTGCGGCCCCTGGGGCCGAGGGTGATCTTCACCGCTGCGGCCAGCTTGCGCACGCCCTCGCGGATCGCCTCGTGCGCCTCCTGGTCGAATGCCATTTTCTTGGCGGCCATACCGCGTGCTCCTTCTCGTCAGGTCAGCCAACGCCCTGGGCCGGGGGCCCCCTGCGCCGAGCCTATTTCTTCTTGAGGATCCCCAGGACGTCCTCTTGACGCATGATCAGGTACTCCACGTCGCCCAGGGTCACCTCGGTGCCCGCGTACGACGTGAAGACGATGCGATCGCCCTTGCGGACCTCGAGCGCGATGCGCGCGCCGTCTGCGCCCACCGTGCCCTCGCCCACGGCGACCACCTCGCCCTGCTTCGGCTTCTCCTTCGCCGCGTCGGGCAGCACGATCCCGCCCGAGGTCTTCGTCTCAGCCTCCAGGCGCTTCACCACGATCCGGTCACCCAGCGGCTTGATCTTCGGCGACTTCGCCTTTGACTTCGCCATCGTTCGACTAGCCTCCTTGCGGCTGGCTCGACCCATCGACCCATGCTCTTCGCTCAGAGCGGAACGTACTCGCTAAGAGCGCACAGCAAACCGTGTGCCGGACCGCGCGCGACACCTCACACAACCACGCGATGCGCGCGCCACCCGCATGGCCGAGCCACGCCTGCCATCGCATCGCATGACGCAACCTACAGGCACTATGGGACTTACAGCTCCCGGCCCAGCGAGACGACCGGCGCTGCCGCCCGACCCACAAAGCCAGGGCCGCCGCCGCGGGCCGGCGGCCGCGCCCGTCGATCAGGCAGACCCCCGCCTGCCGGGCCCTGTCAGAATGGCAGGCCTCAGAGCGGCAGGTCCACCGCCTGTCCCGTCTCGATCGACCGGTAGGCCGCCAGCGCCACCTCGACCGCCGCCCTGCCCTCCGCGCCAGGCACAGGGGCAGGCGTCCCGCGGAGCGCCGCATCCACGAAGTCGCGCAGCTCGTGCGTCACCGGCGTCTCGACCGGGATCTCGCTCGCCGCCAGGAACGTGGGCTCGCCGCCCGTCTTGCACATGCGGATGCCCCCGTCGGCGCCCCAGATGGCCGGGAAGTAGAGCGAGCCGCCCTCACAGTCCACCCGCCCGCCATAGCCGCCGATGGCGCTCACCTGGCCGCTGTGGAGGAAGCCCTTGGCCCCGCTCGCGAAGTGCATAGTCACCAGGGCGAGATCCGGGTAGTCGAGCCGCTGGTCGAGATAGAGCCCGCCGGCGGCGTACACCCGCTCCACGTCGCCGCACACGAAGCGCATGAAGTCGATCTCGTGTGCGTGGACCTCCATCAGGTTGCCGCCGCTGAGCCCGCGCTGGAGCCGCCAGTGCTGGCTCCACCTGTCGCCCCAGCCGCCGCCGATGCGCCTCACGATCATGCAGATCGGCCTGCCGAGCTCGCCGCTCGCCACCAGCTCCTGCACCTTGCCGTGCACCGCGTGGTAGCGGCACACCTGGCCGATCATCAGCGTCACCCCCGCCTCGCGGCACGCCGCGATCATCGCGTCGCAGTCCTCGAGGCTCGTCGCCATCGGCTTCTCGCAGAAGACATGCTTGCCCGCCCGCGCCGCCGCGAGCGTGCACGCCGCGTGGGCGAACTGCGGCGACGCCACCGCCACGGCCCCGACCGCCTCGTCGGTCAGCATCTCCTCGTAGCTCGCGGCGGCGCGGCTGCCCGTCGTCGCGGCCAGCTCCTGCGCCTTGTCGCCTGCCTCGTCGAAGCACGCCACCACGTCGGCGGTCTCCAGCTCGCCGACCCCGCGTGCCAGCGACGCCCCCATCCCACCGCACCCCACGATCCCCACGCCGAGCTTTGCCATCGCACATCGCTCCTGATCCAGAGGAATGCCCGCGCTCTCGACCCCGAGAGTCTAGCGTCTCGGCCCGCCGCGTCAAGCCGAGGTCCCCTGCCGCGTCGAAAGGTACACCCCCGCGAGGGCCAGGATGCCCCCGACGGCCATGACGGCCGTGAGCGATTCACCGAGAACGACGAGCGCCAGGGCCACGCCGCCCACCGGCACGAGGAACTGGAGGGGGCCGAGGACGTTGGCGGGCAGCTTCTCGAGGGCGACGTACCAGGCCGTGAAGCCGAAGGCCGTCGGCACCGCGGCCAGGTAGAGCCCCGTCAGCGCACCGCGCCAGCCCAGCACGAGCCCCTTGCCCATCGCCACGCACGCGACCAGGAAGCACGCCCCGCCGATGAGCATGCTGAGCGTCGTCGTCGTCAGGCCGCCGTGGCGCCGCACCACGCCGCGGCCCGCCACCGTGTAGATCGCCCAGCACAGGCCCGACCCCGCTGCCAGCAGCCCGCCCTTCAGGTGACCCGGCGTCAGCCGCACCACCTCCTCCGACACACCGCCGTAGACCAGCACGCAGCCCGCGACCCCCACCACCACGCCCAACGCCGTGCCCACCCCCACACGCTCGCCCACGAGCAGCGACAGCGGCACGATCAGCACAGGGTTCGAGTTCATGATGATCTGCGTCGGGATCGACGTCGTGTGCTGAAGCGCCAGGAAGACGCAGAAGCCCATCCCGAAGCCGCCGCTGAGGCCCAGGGCGAGGAATCGCAGCGGCTCGCGGCCGAACGCGGCGAGTCGGCGCCCCCGCCCGCTCGCGACCATCAGTCCCGCGAGGAGCAGGCCGCTCAGGCCGAAGCGGTAGAGGCCCAGCACCGCGGGGTCCGTGTCGTGCTGGCTGATCGTCAGCCTGCCGAGCACGAACACCGTGCTCCAGGTCAGGCAGGCCAGCACGCCGAGGGTCAGGGCACGTCGGTCCATTGTGTCCTCGCTTCCGCGTCTGGTTCGCCGCGATTCTACGACTTTCGCCGCATCGTGTGAAGCTCGCCTTGACACAGCCGGGGCCGAGCCTATGATAGCCCGCGCGCAGCCCCGTCGAGGGCCGCCAGTCGCCCATCGACTGGTCACTCGCCGCCGAGAGGCTCGGCTATCAGCCGCAGCATTCGTGGCAGGAGTGGACTGGCTTGTAGCCAGAGAGCCCGCATGCCCCGGAACACGTTCGCCATCTCGATGAACTGCTACACCTGGGGGCGCTTCGACGTCGCCGAGTGCATCGGGCAGATCCGCGCCACGCCCATCCAGCTCCTCGAGCTGCCCGTGGGCCAGACCCGCCCGGGCTCGCTCATCCCCGAGCTCATGCTCGACGAGCCGCTCGGCGGCCGCTGGCAGTTCAGCGTGCCCGACCTCCAGGCCCTGCTCGCGGAGGCGGGCCTCTCGGTCGAGGCGCTCGCCGTCTTCGGCTTCTTCCGCGGCGAGAAGGGCACCGAGCTGGTCCGCAGGCGGGTGGACTTCGCCGAAAGGCTCGGCGCGACGACCATCGTCCTCGGCTGCAACGACGCGTCCGAGCCCGCGTCGCGACGGCCCGACTACTACGCGCTGCTCCGCGACCTGGCCGACTACGCGGCGCCCAAGGGCATCCGCTTCGCTCTGGAGATCCAGGCCGGCATGGCCCAGAACGCCGCGGCCGCCCTCCGCACCGTCCAGGCCGTCGACCGCCCCAACGTCGGCATCAACTTCGACTCCGCCAACCTCCTCTACTACAACGACGCCTGCGACCCCGACGCCGAGCTCGAGGCTATGGCGCCCCACGTCCTCCACGTCCACCTCAAGGACATCGTGCGCGGCGAGGCACCCGCCGATCACCGCTTCCCGCCGTTCGGCCAGGGCGAGGTCGACTTCCACGCCGTCTTCCGCATCCTTCACGACGCCGGCTTCCACGGGCCCTTCAGCCTCGAGGTCGAGAGCTACTACTACAACCAGGGGACCGACGACATCCACGACTGCCAGGAGGACCTCATGACCTCGATCGACCACCTCCGGTCGATCGGCCAGCTCACCCTCTGACGAGGAGACGACGATGCAGGTTGGATTCCTGACGGCGTGCATGGGCAAGCGGACGCTCGCGGAGTGCGTGACGTTCGCCGGGCAGGCGGGCTTCGACGCGCTCGAGGTCCACATGGGGCATCTGCCGGCCGAGAGGGCCGTGGCCGAGGCGTCGCAGGTCAAGGACCTCTTCGCCGAACACGGCGTGGCGATCTCGAGCATCGCGGCCTACGGCAACGTGCTGGCCGGCGACCGCCCGGCGCACGTCGCGATGATGAAGCAGTACGTGGACGGCTGCGTGGCGCTCGGCATCGACGTGCTGTGCGCGCTGGCCGGCATGCCCGTCGAGGGCAAGAGCAAGGAGCAGACCCTCGCCGAGGACTTCAAGGAGGTGTTCACCCCCATCGCGCAGTACGCGGCCGACCAGGGCGTGAAGATCGCCTTCGAGAACTGGTTCGCTACCAACATCCAGAACTTCGAGCTCTGGGACGCCGCCATCGCCGCCGTGCCGCTCGACAACGTCGGCTTCAACTACGACCCGTCCCACCTCCTCTGGCAGGGCATCGACTACCTCGCAGGGGTCGATCGCTACGCCGCGCGCATCTTCCACACCCACGCCAAGGACACCGAGATCCGCGACGATCTGCTCGCCGTGCGCGGCAACCAGATCATGGGCTGGTGGCGCTACGTCATCCCCGGCTTCGGCAGCATCGACTGGGGCCGCTACATCGCCCGGCTGCGGCGCGCCGGCTTCGACGGCGTGTTGAGCATCGAGCACGAAGACGGCACCTTCACGCCCGAGGAGGGCCTCGAGAAGGGCCTCGCCAACCTCAGGCTCTACGCCTGACGTTCCGAGCCGTGGCGGCGCATGCTGTGCGCGCAACGTAGCTGTCACACTCCGTGTGACGAGCTGCTCCTCACGCGGAGTGTGAGGACTACGATCTCCGTCTCGAGCGTTCCCTCTATCCTCGTCCCCGTGCTCCCGCGCGGGGATGGGCTCTTCGATGCTCCGCGTCGTCGGCAGCGCTCATCGCCCCGTCGGGCGTGCGCCGACCGGGCCGCCATCGGCGGCGAGAGTGCGGCCGGGGCTGTCGGGGGCGAGGCGGTAGTCGCGCGCGGCGGCGTCGACGAAGCGGGGGGCGGCGAGGATGGAGCCGGCGTCCAGGCCCGTCTTCTGCCGGTAGGCGGCGAACCGGTCGGGGGCGAAGGGCTCCCTGAGCCATAGGATCAGCGTGCCCTTTGCTTGCCACCAGCAGTTGCGGTCCATGACGATGCCCTTCGACCAATCGGGAGAGCCGAGTCGCAGGCAGCTCTCGGTGGCGTTGGCGAAGATGTTGTCGCGGACGACGAAATCGGTCGTTTGTGCGGTGTTGGTGTAGAACATGAGGTGGCGGCCGTTGGGGTCGGGGCGCTGGCCGTGTGCCCAGCCGCGGCCCGCGTCTACGCACGTGTTGTGCTCGAAGACGATGTGCTCGGTCCGGGACGTCTGGTCGCGGTTCCAGTACTCGAAGGAGTATTCGCAGTTCCAGATGACGTTGTGCCGGTAGGTGATCCGCTCCTGGACGTTGCCCGGGCCGTTGCCCTGGTTGGTGAGCGCGGCGTCGTAGACCTCCCAGATGCGGCAGCCCTCGACGAGGTTGTGGCGGGCGCCGTTCCAGAACTCGATGGCGTTGCCGTAGCGCACGGGCCGGCCGCCGGGGCGGGTGAGCTGGTGGCCGCCGCCGATGTAGCTCAGGTCGCAGCGGCGGACAGTGATGTGGTCGGTCTCGCCGCCTCCGATGCCGTGGGCGGCGCCGTAGCGGAGCGCGAGGTCCTGGTAGGTCACGTGGTGCCTGCCGCCCTCGTTGATGATGTGGCGTCGCAGGGCCAGCTCGATGCTGCGGAAGCGCTCGGCGGGATTGCCCTTCGAGCAGAGCCTGACCTGCCAGTGGGCGGCGTCGTACCAGTAGTCGCCCTGCTGCTCGAGATCGTCGGGCCGCCACTTCTTGACCCCCGTGGCGGCGCCGTGGTCGAAGATGATGTTGCCCACGTCGACGTCGAGGGGCCGCCGCTGGTTGCACTGCACCTCGCGCAACTCGCGCGGCTCGAAGGATAGCGTCGCGCCAGCGGGCAGCGCGCCGCCGAGGAAGAGGGTGATGCGCGCATCGTCTGCGGTGTGGGTCGCCTGGAATCGGGTGGCATGGTCCCGCCATGCGTCGGCGATCTGTGCGCTCGCTTGCCGCGAGCTGCCGTAGGACGTCCACGGGCGGTCGCGCTTCATCAGCGCGATGCGGGCGACCGTGAAGGGGCGGGTGCATCGGGCGCGGAAGACGAGCTCGTAGGCCTTGCCCGCCTCGACGGCGAAGTCGGCGACCGAGAACTGAATGTGGTTGCTGCGCGTGCCGCTGTGGGAGCAGGCCAGGCGGTGCACCCCTCCCTGCTCTCGCGTCGTCTCGACCTTGGCTCCCGCCTCGTGGTGGGTCGACCAGGCCGATCTCGCCGTGTCCTTGACCAGAGCGCCCCTGATGAAGCGCATCGGCAGGGTGGCCCAGATATTCCCGCCCTCGTGGCGCCAGTCGCCGGGCGAGCTTCGGGAGACCGAACCGAGCAGCAGCGGCTTCGGCCCGTCGCCGTAGGCGGTGTAGGTGATGGGGGCCGTGGCATCGCCGCTGCGGGGCACGAGTTGGCCGCGCCACGTCTCGCCCCGGCAGAAGCGCACGGTGTTGCCCGGCTTGAGGCGCGCGGCGTTGACCTTTGCGAGCGTCTGCCAGGGCGACGCCGGCGTCAGGCCGTCGTTGGCGTCATTGCCCGCCGTGGCGTGGACGTGGAAGGTTCTGGCGGTGTCCGGCATCGCGGCCCTCCCTGTCGCGGCGAGGAGGAGGGAGAGGGAGGCCAGAAAGGACATGTGGACGGATGCCTCCGACGCAGAGAAGCGCGGTTGACCCACCGGGGCGCTACTCGCTCCGCGAGCAGCCAAAGCGGCGTCAAGCCGCGAATGGCGTGAGATTAGGCGGTTCGACCATGTTGAC
>CBFDBL010000243.1:0-8372 GCA_965603035.1 uncultured bacterium | reverse complement strand
CCACCACCCCCACCAGCGGCACCGTGGCGTCCCCAGGCCGTCCGCTCACGCCTCACGCATCACGCATCACGCGTCTTGTCGTCCGCGGCGGCTCCTGGCGCGACCGCCCGCGCCGCTGCCGCGCCGCCTTCCGCCTCGCCTACCGCCCCTACCAGAGGGTCTTCAACGTCGGGTTCCGCGTCGTCTGCGAGACGGGCAAGGTCAAGGCCGTTGCTGCCGCTCGGTGAGAGCAATCCAGAGAGGAGTCTCACGCAGAGAGAGCAGAGGGGGCAGAGGGAGCAGAGGAGGAGAGGCCGGCAAGACTCCCTCTCCGTGCAGGAGAGGGCTGGGGTGAGGGGCAGGCGGGAGAAGGATCGAATCGAGGACGAGGACGACGACGACGACGAGAACGATGGACCCCTGGCTCGGAGGCCCTCCTTGGCCAACAGCAAACTCCTCGATCAGACCCATCTTGCCACCGCCGTGCCGACGGCGCGGCAGCTCGAGTACCAGGACTGGGAGATGGGCATCTTCCTCCACTTCGGCATCCGCACGTTCCACGAGGGCCATCGCGACTGGGACGGCAAGCCGATGGACCTCGCACGGTTCGACCCCGCCACCCTCAACTGCGACCAGTGGGTCGTCACCGCCAAGCGCGCCGGGATGCACTATGCCGTCCTCGTGTGCAAGCACCACGACGGCTTCGCCAACTGGCCCTCCAAGCACTCGCGGTTCACCGTCGCCCAGACCCCGTGGCGGGGCGGCCAGGGCGACGTCGTCCGCGAGTTCACCGATGCCTGCCGCCGCCACGGCCTGAAGATCGGCCTCTACTACTCGCCCGCCGAGTGGGGCGGCACGAGGTTCGGCGACGAGGCGGCCTACGACGAGCACTTCCTTGCCCAGATCACCGAGCTGCTCGAGGGCTATGGCGACATCGACATCCTGTGGTTCGACGGCTGCGGCTCCGAGGGCCACACCTACGACTGGCCGCGCATCGTCGCCGAGATCCGCAGGATGCAGCCCAACCTGCTCCTCTTCAATATGGGCGACCCCGACTTCCGCTGGGTCGGCAACGAGAGCGGCGTCGCGCACCTGCCGAACTGGAACACCGTGGACGTCGGTCGGGTGCCCGTGCTCATTTCGGAGTTGGCCAACTCCGAAATGACGCGATGGCTGCCCGCCGAGTGCGACTGCATGATGCGGTGGCGGAACTGGTTCTTCGAGGAGGCCGACGTCGAGACCGTCAAGCCCGTCGAGGAGCTCCTGGGCCTCTACTACCTCAGCGTCGGCCGCGGCGCCAACCTGCTGATCAACATCGGCCCCGACCGCCGTGGGCTGCTGCCCGACGCCGACGCCGGGCGGCTCGTCGAGCTTGGCGAGGAGGTCCGCCGCCGCTTCGGCAGCCCCGTCGCCACGATGGCGGACGGCCAGACGACCGAGACGGGCTGGGAGTACGCCGCCGACGAGCCCTTCTACCTCGACCACGTCGTGCTCCAGGAGGACTTGACGCGGGGCGAGGCGATCCGCCGCTTCGCCGTCCACGTCGCCTCGACCCACGGCGGCAAGCCCATCACCGTGCACGAGGGCCGCAACATCGGCCACAAGGCCATCTGCCGCGTCCCGCTCGTCGCCTGCCGCAAGGTGCTCGTCGAGGTCACCGAGGCCGACGGGGCATTCGCGCTCCGCAGCGTGGAACTGCACAATGCCACGGGCCTCGTGCACCAGCATTGACTCCGCGCGCACAGGCCGCTTGAAATGGCCGCACCCGCCGGCTACGATAGCGGCCACTGGCCCGCGATAGCAGAGGGCCCATCCGGGGTGAAGCGCTATGGTGGCTGTCATCGAGCAGCATGAGGAGGCGTTGCGGCGCCTGTGCGAGCGCTACGGCGTCGAGCGTCTCGAGCTCTTCGGCTCGGCCGCGTCGGGCGACGCTCCCGGCGGGGACGGGAGCGACTTGGACTTCCTGGTCGAGTTCCTGCCCCTCGAGCCCGGCACGTATGCGGACGCCTACTTCGGCCTGCTCGCCGCACTCGAGGCCCCCTTCGAGCGTGGCAGCGACCTCGTGATGGTCAGGGCCATTCGCAATCCGTACTTCCTGGAATCCGTCAACCGCACTCGGATGGTCGTCTATGCAGCTTGAGTGCAAGAAGCTGCTCGAGGAAATGCGCCGCGCCGCCGAGGTGATCCTCGAGTTGCTGACCGAGGGGACGGGGCGTATCTAGCGCGCAGCGCGGCGGCCACCGTCGTGTGGTCGAGACCGCACGAAAGGAGAGATGCCATGGCCGGGACCCATCGAGTGACGCGACGAGACTTCCTGAAAGGGGCCGCGGTGGCCGCGGCGGCGCCGTACTTCGTTCCGCGTGAGGCCTTCGGCGCCAACGACCAGTTCGCCATGGGCTCCATCGGCGTCGGCGGACGCGGGCGGGGCGATACGAAGACCTTCACCGGCTTCAAGGAGCTGCGCGTCGTCGCCGTGTGCGACGTGGATGCCAACCACGCCAACGCGGCCAAGGGCATGATCGATCAGCACTACCGCAACCGCGACTGCAAGACGGCGCGCGACTTCCGCGAGATCACCCGCCGCGACGACATCGACGCCGTGTTCATCGGCACCCCCGACCACTGGCACGCCGTGATCGCGTGCGACGCCATGCGGAACGGCAAGGACGTCTACTGCGAGAAGCCCGAGACGCTGACGGTCCGCGAGGGCCGCGTGATGACCGACACGGCGCGGCGCTACGGCCGCGTGTTCTCGGGCGGCAGCCAGCGCGTGTGGGGCGACTACAACTGGTACCACAAGATGGTGCGGGGCGGCGCCATCGGCGAGCCGCGCGAGGCGTGGGTCAGCGTCGGCGGGCCCTCCGGGCCCTGCTACCTGCCCGCCATGCCGGTGCCGAAGGGGATGGACTGGGATATGTGGCTCGGCCCGGCGCCGTGGCGGCCCTACCACAAGACGCTGCACCCGTTCCGCTGGCGCAGCTTCCGCGACTACTCGGGCGGCGGCATGACCGACTGGGGCTGCCACACCTTCGGCGGCGCGCTCTTCAGCCTCGGGCTCCACGAGACCGGCCCGGTCGAGATCCTCCCGCCCGAGCACAGCGAGACGAAGCGCCTGACCTACATCTTCGCCAACGGCATCCGCGTCTACCACGGCGGCGGATGGGGCGGCCGCCTGAGCTACCGCGGCACCGAGGGCGAGTGTCCGCGCCGCGGCGCCGGCAAGCGCAAGGAGGACCCGCCCAGCATCCACATCCCCAACTACAGGGGCCGCGGCGGGATCTTCGGCGACTTCGTCCACTGCGTGAAGACCCGCGAGCGGCCCTTCCGCGACATCGAGATCGCCCACCGCACCGCCACACACTGCCACCTGGGCAACATCGCCTACTGGCTCAAGCGGCCGCTGAAGTGGGACCCCGACAAGGAAGAGATCCTGGGCGACCCCGAGGCCTCGCGCTGGCTCGACCGGCCCAAGCGCGAGCCCTGGCGCCTGTGAGCGCCCGTCGCGCGGAGCGTCGAGCCACACCGCGCCCCGTCCGCGCGAGAGCGAGCAGAGAACCCGAGCAAAGGAGGCTGCACGATGACGAGAGGCCGGGTGAGCCGACGTGACTTCCTGCACGGGGCGTCCGCCGCGGCACTGGCCGCGCCGGCGATCCTCAGCTCGCGGGCCCTCGGGGCCAACGACAGGATCGTCATGGGCTGCATCGGCATGGGCGGCCAGGGCCGCGGCGACATGGGCGGCTTCCTGGGCTCGTCCCAGGTGCGCGTCGTCGCCGTCTGCGACGTCGTCGGCTCCCACGCCGCCAGGGCCAAGGGCTCGGTGGACGGCCGCTACAGCAACGCCGACTGCAAGGTCTACACCGACTTCCGCGAGATCACCCGCCGCGACGACATCGACGCGGTGCTCGTCGCCACCCCCGACCACTGGCACGCCATCATCACGTGCGACGCCATGCGCCACGGCAAGGACGTCTACTGCGAGAAGCCCGAGACCCTGACCGTCCGCGAGGGCCGCGTCATGACCCAGGTCGCCCGCCGCTACGGCCGCGTCTTCTCGGGCGGCAGCCAGCGCGTGTGGGGCGACTACAACTGGTTCCACCGCATGGTCCAGGGCGGCGCCATCGGCGAGCCCAAGGAGGCCTGGGTCGATTGCTGGGGGCCCTCGGGCCCCTGCTACCTGCCGCCCGTCGCGACGCCGCCCGACGTGGACTGGGACCGGTGGCTCGGGCCCGCCCCGTGGCGGCCCTTCCACCCGAACCTGATCCGCGGCGGCTTCCGGCCCTTCCGCGACTACTCGGGCGGCGGCATGACCGACTGGGGCTGCCACAACTTCGGCGGCACCCTTTTCTGCCTCGGGCTTCACGAGACCGGCCCCGTCGAGATCATCCCGCCCGAGCACAGCGAGACCAAGCGGCTCACCTACGTCTTCAAGAACGGCATCCGCATCTACCACAAGGGCGGCTGGGGCGGCGCCATGTGCTACCGCGGCACCGAGGGCGAGCTCCCCAACCGCAAGGACCGGCGCAAGCGCCAGGCACCGCCCAACATCCACATCCCCAACTACAAGGGCCGCGGCGGCATCTTCGGCGACTTCCTCCACTGCGTCAGGACCCGCGAGCGCCCCTTCCGCGACATCGAGATCGCCCACCGCACCGCCACTCATTGCCACCTCGGGAACATCGCCTACTGGCTCAAGCGGCCCCTGAAGTGGGACCCCGACAAGGAGGAGCTGCTCGGCGACCCCGAGGCCGCACGCTGGCTCGACCGGCCCAAGCGCGGCCCCTGGCGCCTGTAGCCGCCCGGCGGGCGGAGTGTCGAGGTTCGAGGGACGAGTGGACGAAGCTCCCCGGGAATGCGCTGCCGCCGCGGGACCTTTGGAGTGCGGCGGCTCGACGCCGCTTTGGCTCCCCGCGGAGCGGGCGGACGGGAACATGGAGGACACGCAATGAGAGGCACGACGAGGGTGTTGCTCGTCACAAGCGCGCTGATCTTGGCGGCATCCGCCCTCGCCGGCGAGGCCGACCCGCTGGCGCCGCTCGACAAGGCGCTCGAGGCCATGGCCACCTTCGAGCATGGCGGGGATTCAGGCCCATTGCGCACCATCGAGGGCATCGTCATCGCCGTGGCCAAGGACCCGCAGCAGCGCGGCCTGGCCGAGGAGCGCCTCATCAAGGCGCTTGCCGCGGCGAAGACCCGCGACGCCAAGGACTTCCTCTGCCGCCAGCTCCGCACCATCGGCACGGCGAAGTCGGTGCCTGCGCTCGAGCCGCTGCTCGCCGACCGGCAGCTCGGCCACATGGCCCGCTACGCGCTCGGCCGCATCGAGGCCCCCGAGGCGGCCGCCGCGCTGCATCGGGCGCTCGGCACGACCCAGGGCACGCTCCGCGTCGGCCTCATCAATACCCTTGCCGCCCGACGCTGCGAGCGGGCGCGGGCGGACATCGTCAGGCTGCTCGGCTCGTCGGACGCCGAGGCCGCCGCTGCGGCGGCGAGCGCGCTGGGCCTGCTGGGCGGGGCCGACGCCGTCCGGGCGCTCCAGGCCGCGCGAGCGAAGGCCTCGGCGAAGGTCGCCCCGCGCGTCGACGACGCCCTGATGGCCTGTGCCGAGCAGCTCCTGGCCGCAGGCCAGGCGGCGGAGGCCGCGCGGATCTACGAGACCTTCCACGCGCCGCAGGCGCCGAAGCGCCTGCGCCTGGGCGCCTTCCGCGGCCTCGTCGCCGCGCGTGGAGCCGAGGGGGCGAAGCTGCTCGTCGAGGGCATCAAGAGCGACGATCCGCTGCTCCGCGCCACCGCCATCGGCCTCGCGTCGGAGACCAAGGGGCAGGAGGCGACGAAGACCCTCGCCGGGCTACTGCCCTCGCTCGCGCCCGAGGGCCAGGAGCTTCTCGTGCGGGCGCTCGGCCGGCGCGGCGATGCCGTTGCGATGCCAGCCATCGTTGCCGCGACGAAGAGCGAGAGCGAGGTGGTCCGCGCCGCCGCCGCCGAGGCGCTGGGGGGCCTGGGCGATCCCTCGGCTGTGCCCCTGCTGGTGCAGGTGGCAGCGGCCGGCGGCCGCGAGCAGCAGATAGCTCGCCGCAGCCTGACTCGCCTGGGCGGCGAGGCCGTGGATGCCGCGCTCGTGAAGCTCGCCGCCGGCGCCGGCGATGCCAAGGCGCGCGTCGAAGCGATCCGCGCCCTGGCCGCGCGGGGGGCAGGGCAGGCCGTCGGCCCGATGCTGAAGCTGGCGCGCGGCGACGACGAGACGGTGCGCCGCGAGGCCATCCGCACCCTCGGCACCCTCGTCGGCCCCGACCGGCTCCCGCTGCTCATCGAGCTCGCCGTGAAGCCCAGGGACGCCAAGGACCGCTCGGCCATCGAGAGCGCCGTCGGCGCCGTGCTCCGGCGGATGAACGACAAGGCGAAGCAGGCCGGCCCCGTCCTCGCCGCACTCGCCAGGGCGCCGGCCGAGGCGAAGCCGACCCTGCTGCGCCTCCTGGGCAGGCTCGCCACGCCCGCCGCACTCGAGGCCGTCCGCGCCGCCGTCAAGGACAAGGACGAGGCCATCCGCGACGCCGCGGTCCGCTCCCTCGCCGCATGGCCCACCCCCGAGCCCGCCGACGACCTGCTGGCCCTCGCCAGGACGTCCACGGTCGCCGCGCACAAGGTGCTCGCCCTGCGCGGCTACGTCCGCATGGCGGGCGAGTCGAAGGACCCGACGGCCATGTTCGTGCGGGCCATCGAGCTGGCGGAGCGGCCCGAGGAGAAGCGGCTGATCCTCTCTGGCCTCGTCGCCGTCGAGCCCGACGTGGCCCTGCGGATCCTCGAGCCCTACCTGGCCGACGAGAATCTCCGCGACGAGGCGGCCATGGCCGCCGTCCAGATCGCCGACCGCGTCCGCGAGAAGGACAAGGCTCGCGCCCGCGCCATCGTCGCCAAGGTGCTCGCAGCCGTCGACGACGTGACCGTCCGCGAGAAGGCCCAGGAGGTCGTCAACGCCATCGAGCAGTACGAAGGCTACATCCGCGAGTGGCTCGTCTCGCCCCATTACCAGCAGAAGGGCAAGGACGCGCGCGCCCTCTTCGGCATCGCCTTCCCGCCCGAGCAGCCCGACGCCAAGGACGTGAAGTGGACGAAGCTGACGAAGGGGATCGGCTCCTGGGAGATCAACCTCAGCAGCGCGGTCGGCGGCATCAACGACGTGGCCGTCTACCTCCGCACCCGCGTCTGGTCGCCCGCCGAGCAGGACGTGCAGCTCGAGCTGGGCAGCGACGACGCGATCAAGGTGTGGCTCGGCGGCAAGGCCATCCACGCCAACAACACCGACCGCGGTATCGCCCCGCGGCAGGACATCGCGAAGGCCAGGCTCGCCAAGGGCTGGAACGACCTGGTGCTGAAGGTCATCAACCACGGAGGCGGCTGGGCCGCCGCCTGCCGCATCCGCAAGCCCGGCGGCGCCGCCATCGACGGGCTGAAGTACGAGGCGAAGTAGCACGAAGGCCGGACGGCCCTGTAGACGGCGTTCCAGCGCACTCGCTTGCGTTGAGCTCCCTCCCTGCGAACCGAGCGGGACGGCGATGAACATGTCATGCACGCTTCTCGGCCTCTCCTCCCTGCTGGCACTGTGCGGCGCGGTCGTCGCGGCCGGAACGGCTGCCCCGGAACGCCATCGCACCGACTGGTTCAGGGATGCGCAGTGGGGGGTCTTCACCCACTATCTGACCGGCAAGGACACGACGGCGGCGGCGTGGAACCGGCAGGTGGACGCCTTCGACGTGCCCGGCCTCGTCGAGCAGCTCGAGGCGATCGGCGGGAAGTACTACGTCATCACCATCGGCCAGAACTCCGGCCACTACTGCGCGCCCAACGCCACGTACGACAGGCTCGTGGGCATCGAGCCCAGCAAGTGCTCGCGACGCGACCTCATCGCTGACATCGCCCAGGCGCTGAGGCCCCACGGCATCCGCCTCATGGTCTACCTGCCCAGCGGCGCGCCCGGCCACGACCGCGTCGCGAGGAAGAAGCTCGGATGGCTCTGGGGCCGCAAGGGCGGCTGGCAACTGCCCGGCGAGCGCGTGGGCGGACGGCTCGCCGAGTTCCAGCGCCGTTGGGAGGCCGTCGTCCGCGAGTGGTCGCAGCGTTGGGGCAAGAGCGTGCACGGCTGGTGGTTCGACGGCTGCTACTTCGCCAAGGTCATGTACCGCCACGCCGAGCCGCCCAACTTCGCGAGCTTCGCCGCCGCGGCCCGCGCGGGCTACCCCGAGAGCATCCTGGCCTTCAACCCCGGCGTCAAGGTCCCCATCGTCACGGTCACCGAGCACGAGGACTACACGGCCGGCGAGATCAACGCCCCCGGCCGCGTCGAGTGCGACGGGCGCTGGGTCGGCGGCGCCCAATGGCACATGCTCAGCTACCTCGGC
>CBFDBL010000242.1:0-8372 GCA_965603035.1 uncultured bacterium | reverse complement strand
GCGCGAGCTCGGGCCATCCTGGATAGTCTTCAATCTGACTGAGACACTACACTAGGCGGTGCACGCCGGGCTTGCCGCAAACAGCACTTGCACTCGACGGCTCGGCGTCTATGCTGGCGGCGGAGGGAGCCCCGTGCTGGGGACAGGATGCGATGGGTGCGCCGCTGGCGGACGTTCGCGTGGCCCTGCTCGCCCTGACGTGGCTCGGCCCCTGGGCCGACGCAGGCGGCTCGGTGCAGGGTCAGGCGCGGTTCGAGAAGATCGCGGGCAGTCCTGCTGCCGGCCACAAGCTGCTCTACGAGTGGGATCTGTTCGTCTCCCCCGACCACGGCGAGATGGTGGGGCCTTATCGTCGGCTCGGCGCACCGCCCGGGCAGCCGCCACGCGGCGACGGCTACTACCGCGTGGACGGGCTGCCCGCCGGCTCCTACTCGCTCTACGTCAGCCAGCCGGACTTCTTCGCCAGCCCCAGGGTCGTCCCAGGCGTGGCGGTGAGGGACGGCCAGGTCACGGTGCTCGCCATCGACCTGGACGTGGACTATTCGACGTACTTCCGCAAGGCGGACCAGTGGACGGACTGGCAGCCCGACTGGTACCAGACCTTCACGGCGCGCGGCACGGCGGTGCGGGGCGTGTCGTTCGTCCTGGCGGGAGCGGGGCGGTATCGGGGCAGGAAGGCGACGGTTACGGTCCTGGCTGACAACGGCCACGATGACGTCCGTAAGTGGACGCCGATCGGGCGCGCGGCCGACGCCAGCATCGGGGCCGACTCCGACGAGTGGGTCCGATGGCCCTCGGGTCAGGTCCCGCTGAAGCCTGGCCGGCAGTATGCGGTCCACATCCACGTCGATGGCGGCATGGCGGTCTACAAGCGCGACAAGGACGAGGTCAGCTACAAGGCAGGACGCGCCCACGGCCCGGACGGCCGGCCGCGGGACTTCGACCTCAACGTCACCGTGTTCACCGACCGGCGCGGGCAGAGGGTGACGCACACGAGGCGGTCGCCGGGCCCGGGTCGGTTCGAGGGGAGCCTGAGCGGCACGGTATGGGGCCAGACCTTCGTGGCCAGCGGGACGAGCCTCGCCGCCGCCGATCTCTTCGCCGCCAGCGGCCAGCGACGCCTCGTCCTCACCTGGCGCATCCGCACGGGAGGCCCGGAGGGGAAGCCGCTGGGGCCGGCCAAGCGGACGGAGGGAGCCTACTTCGCGTCCAACACGCGGCTGGTCGGCGTCAGCTACGGCCCGGGGCAGGTGAAGCTGGTGCCGGGTCGCACCTATTGCGTCGAGGTCGGCAGCGCCGGGGGCTTCACGCCGTACGTGCTGGAGCCCCGCAACGCCTATCCCGACGGCCGCGCCTGTCGGGGCCGCGCGCCAACGGACTTCGACCTGGCCATGACCATCGTGGAGTACCAGTGAGGGACAGGCCGCGCAGCGTCCCTGTGCTGTCGGTCCCGTTCCCAGGCCGATGGAGGTAGCATGATCGGAACCCACTGGCATCGAGCCGCCCGCCTCGCTCTGTGTGGCTGTCTGGTCCTTCCCGCGCTCGCCGGCGAGCCGGGCGGTCGGCGCGGGACGCGCCTGTTCTTCCGGGCCGTGGGCGCGCGCAGCAATGCGCCCGTCCGCCCCAAGAGCCGGTCGGCCTGGACACAGGACCGCCAGGCGCGCACGGGCAGCACGGGCATGTCCGACCACGGCTTCACCGAGTACCCCTTCTGCACCGGCGTCATGGACGTCACCTTCATCGAGGGCGGCGCGTACTACCCGCGGCTGGTCTCCGGCGCCAAGGCCCACGCGGGCCGGGTCAACACCGCCGACGTGGTGATGGACTACGTCTACGAGCCGGACGGCTGCGTGTGGGGCCTGTCGGGCCGCGAGCTCGTCCAGACCTTCACGGCGACCCGGCACGAGCTGGTGAGCGTCACGCTGCTGGTGGCCTCGCCCGACGGTATCTTCCGCGCCGCGCTCGTCGAGGGCGGGCCGGGCGGCCGCCAGGTCGCGCCGAGCCGCACCTTCGCCTCCGGCAGATCCATGGTCTGGGGCACGGCGCGGTGGCAGGCGGGCGAGGCGCCGCTGGTGCCTGGCCGCACCTACGGCATCCGGATCCGCCGCGAGGACGGCAAGCCTTGGAGCCCCTACCTGCACGCCACGGGCAACGCCTATGACGGCGGGCTGCTGCACGTCGACGGCAAGCCGCACCCCAACGCCGAGCTGGCCGCCTGGATCGTCGAGGAGCCGCCGGACCTGACGCGGGCCGTCGTCGAGGGCGCCGACGAGCGTGGCTGGGTCTATCGGACAAAGCACGTGACGTTCGTCCCGCGGGCCAAGAACGTGCGCCTCATCTCCCTCGCCGCAGCGCCCGTCACCGCCCAGGAGCTGCGGACCGGCCACGTGGACCTCGTCGCGCGAGTGTGGGACGGCCAGGGCAAACGCGTGGGCGGGCCGAAGCGCTGCCTCGCCGTCGGCCCGCCCGGCGGCGTGCACGCCGCGCACTTCCTGTTCGCGGCCGACGAGCTGCTCGTCACGCCGGGTCAGCCCTACCGAATCGATGTCTACACCGTCCCGCACACGCGGGCCGACCTGCCTGAGGATGAGACGGTGACCGTCGCCGCGCGCGACCTGCGTGCCCGCATCTACGGCGAGCCCGAGCCAGGCGCTCTGCCCGCCATCGTCAACCTGGAAGCCAGCACGCCGACCGACAGCGAGCTGCGCCTGCGCTGGTCGGCGCCGCTCCCCTGCCCAACCCGCGTCGAGACCTGGGGCCTCGGCGCGAACGACGGGAAGCAGACCGACCTGCCCCCCAACGCCACCGATGTGGTGCTGCCGAAGTTCTGGCCGAGCCATCGCTACCGCTTCCGCCTCACCGCGACCGGGCCGACGGGCCTCGTGTGGCGCACCCCGCTCTACGAGGTGCGGATGCCCCGCGGCGACGAGTTCCCGCCCCTCCGCCAGCCGCAGTACCCCGCCGAGTTCCTCACCCTCGCGCCGGCGAAGCGGTCCGCGGCGCCGACATACGGCCCGATCCGGTACCGCAAGCAGATCGAGGTGGCCAACTGGGATTTCGAGGACGGCCTGACGGGCTGGAAGACGGGCGGCAAGGACAAGATCGTCACGACAGGCTCGTTACAGGGGATCGGCGTGAAGTGGGGCCGGGCCATGGCGGGCTGGTCGGTGCTCGGCGGCAAGGACCGCCAGCAGGTGTTCGCCGAGAGCCACCTCTCCCAGCGCATCGCCACCGAGCCGGGGCACGTCTACGTCCTGTCGGCGTGGGCGCACACCTCCGTGCTCAACGGCCCGCGCGGCGACACACGCGTCCGCCTGGTGGCCGACCCCGCGGGCGGCGAGGACTTCGAAGGCACGAACGCGACCCAGTGGTACTGGACGGACGGGCGCTGGATGCGCTTCCAGCACCGATGGACGGCGGCAGCGGGGCGAGCCACCATTGGCCTGGGCCTCTTCCGCTGGAGCGATCAGGACCGCTCGAGCGTCTACGTCGATCACGTGACGGTCTTCGACCTCGGGCCGGCGCCTGCCGAGCCGGGCGACGGCGTGCCGAGGACCGCAGGCATGGCCAGGCTCGCGCTCGTGGACCCCAAGGCGGAGGCCGAGGAGCGCGTGGAGGCCTCCCTCACGGCGCCGCCCGGCTACGTCGTCACGGGTCTGGGCGCCCGTGCCCACTACGACAACGTGACGACCCTGTGGCTGCGGATCCAGCCCCTGCTGGCTGACGGGACGTTGGGCGCGCCGGAGCAGCTTCGTGGCGGCTGGGAGCCGGATGCCGGCCTCGAGGCCGCCATCGAGCTGCCGCCGGGCTACATCGTCACGGGCTTCGGTGCCCGCGCGGCCCCGGAGTGGGACGTCAAGAGCCTGGTGGTCTGGGGCAGGCCGCTCGCCAAGGACGGCACGCTGGGCGAGGAGAAGGAGTTCCGCGGCGGCATCGAGCCCGCGAAGGGCCCCGAGCGGAACGTGCGGCTTGCCCCGGGCCGCGCGATCACCGCGGCCGGCCTGAACTGCGGCCACAACGACATCGACCGCATCCGCGCCGCGTCGCACCGCCTGGTCCGGTGCGCGGGCGCTCGGCCCGAATGAGCGCGAGGCGCCTGCGGACGTCAGGCCCTCGGCGGATCGTACTGGGGCACGGCCACGCCCATCGATAGGAGGACAAGCATGGGGTGTGGAGGGGCCGGGTTCTCGGGAGGCCACCGCCTGACTGTTGCTGGAGAGCGACGCGCGATGAACAGACGAGACTTCTGCAAGACGGCAGGGCTGGCCGCGGCAGCCGCCTGGACGGGGAAGTCGTGGGCTGCCGAAGCGGCTCCGAAGCGGCCCAACTTCGTCGTGGTCTTCACCGACGACCAAGGCTACGGCGACCTGGGGTGCTTTGGGTCCAAGACCATCAGGACCCCGCGCATCGACGCTCTGGCGCAGGAAGGGCTCAGGCTGACGAGCTTCTACGCCCAGCCGGTGTGCGGCCCTTCGCGGTCGGCGCTGCTCACGGGCTGCTACCCGCCACGGGTGGCGGCCGATGGCCGCGGCTGGCGACTGCGAGGCGAGGCGGTGACCGTCGCAGAGGTGCTCAAGGGTGCGGGATATGCGACCGGCTGCATCGGGAAGTGGGACGTGTCCGGGCGTCGGAACCAGGCGGGGATGATGCCCAACGATCAGGGCTTCGACGACTACTTCGGCACCTGGGGCGCCAACGACGGCGGCCGCGTGCGCCTCGTCCGCAACCGCAAGCCGCTCGAAAGCACCAAGGATATGGCCAGCCTCACCGGGCGCTACACGCAAGAGGCCATCCAGTTCATCACCCAGCACAAGGACGAGCCGTTCTTTCTCTACCTGGCCCACACGATGGCGCACGTGGTGATCGATGCGTCCGAGCGGTTCAAGGGCAAGTCGCAGGGCGACCTGTATGGCGACGTCATCGAGGAGATCGACTGGAGCGTCGGCAGCATCGTGGACGCCCTGAAGAAGCTCGGGCTGGAGAAGAACACCGTCGTCGTGTTCACCTCCGACAACGGCCCGTGGTGCAATCGCGAGGCCCATTACCGCAAGACCCACGGCGGCCACCTGGCCACGGGCTCGCCCGGGCCGCTGCGCGGTCACAAGGGCAGCAACTGGGAAGGCGGGGTGCGCGTGCCCTGCGTCGTGTGGGGACCCGGCTACATCCCCGGCGGACGCGAGAGTGCTGGGATCGCGGCCACCATCGATCTCCTCCCCACGTTCGCCAAGCTGGCGGGCGGGCGGCCCCCGACCTACGAGATCGACGGCCTCGACCAGAGCGCCCTGCTCACGGGAGCGTCCACCAAGAGCGCGCGCGACAAGCACTGGTACTACGGCAACGGCAAGCTCGCGGCCGTCCGCCAGGGACGATGGAAGCTGTTCGTGGCCGGAGCAGCGAAGAAGGGGCAGGCGTTCTCCGACGTGTCGCCCGATGCCGACCGCCTGAAGCTCTACGACCTCGAGGCCGACGTCGGGGAGAAGAAGGATCTGGCGAAGGCGCACCCCGACGTCGTCCGCTCGCTGCTGAAGCTGGCGGAGTGGGCCGTCGAGCACATCCGGCCCTTGCGGTGAGCGTTCGAGTCCGCGCCCGGGGCTGTTCGGTCGGCCCTGGCGGAGGCGCCTGCGGGAAGGGCGGGGGCTCACTCGTCGGGGGTGCCGTCGCCAGCGTCCGGGGTCTCCTCCTGGTCGCTGGTCTCTTCCTCGCCGAGCTCGCCGGCGACCTCGTCGAGGAGTCGTGAGATCTCGATGGACTTCTCGATGGAAGGGTCGAACTCGAAGCGGAGGATGGGGGTCTCGCGGAGGCCGAGGCTGCGGCCGAGCCGGCTCTGGATGAGGCCGCGGGCGCTCGCGAGGCCCCGCAGGGCCGTGCGCCGCGTGCCCTCGCCGCCGAGCACCGAGACGTAGATCGTCGCGTGCCGCAGGTCGCCCGAGACGTCCACCTTCGTGATGGTAACGAAGCGGATGCGGGGGTCCTGGAGCTGGTAGAGGATGATCTGGCTGGCTTCCTGGCGGATCCGCTCGGCGACCCGCGCGGCTCGGCGTCCTGCCATCAGAAGATCTCCACCTCGTAGTCCACGAGCTCGGCGGCGTGGAAGCCGCGAATGAGGTCCACGATCTTCGCGAGCGCGCCGTCGATGTAGCGGCCGTCGTTGCCGGCCATGGCGAAGCCGACGATGGCCTGCTGGTGGCTGTCGAGCGCGCCGACCTCGGCGACCGACACGTTGTGGCGGTTGCGGACCTTGTCCTTGAGGCTGCGCAGCACGCGGCGCTTGTCCTTGAGGCTTCGGGACTGGCGGATCATCAGCTTGACTTCGAGGGTTCCGACGGTCATGAGAGGGCTCACGCTTCGATGAGAGCGGCGATGGCTGCGATGATGGCCTTTCCGCCTGGGCGCCCTGGGAGGTGAGCGTCGGCGCGCGCGAAGCGCAGATCGTCGCCGGGGTCGTGGCGGACGACGAGGACGGGGATGGCCTTGTGCGCGGCGTCGGCCTTGAGCTTGCGGAGGATCTGGTCGGCGCCTTCGTTGCGGGCCTTGGCGTCGAGCACGATGGCGGTGGGGCGGTGGCGCTGGACGGCGGCGCGGGCCTCGCGGTAGTCGGTCACGTCGATCAGGTCGAGGCGGTCGCCGGCCTGGCGGGTGAAGTTGTAGCCGTCCACGGCCGAGCCGAGCACGCGGAGCAGCGCCTTGTCGGTCGTCACGGCGAGGAGCTGCTGTCGCGCGAACTGCCGGGCCGGCGCGCCTCGGCCGCCGCCGATCTGCTTCTCGAGCGTGGCCAGGAGCTGCACGGGCCGCACGGGCTTCGTCAGGAAGGCGTCGGCGCCGACCGTGCGGGCGTAGGAGACGTCGCGATCGACCTTCCGCGCCGTGAGCATGACGATCGGCACCTGCTCGCAGTGGGGCAGGCCCTTGAGCCGCCGGCAGACCTGGAACCCGCTCATCTCGGGCATCATGATGTCGAGCACGATGCACGACGGCGGCTCGGCCCTGGCGAGCTCGATGCCCTGGGGCCCGTCGGGCGCGGTGAGGACACGATAGCCCTTGTCCTCGAGGAAGCTCCGCAGGATCTCCAGGGCGTCGGGGTTGTCGTCGATGAGCAGGACGGTCGGTCTGTCAGCCATCGCTCGCGCGGGCGCCTCCGGCCCTTCGGTGCCTGGTCGTGCTCCCGATCGTCGGCCGCCTGTCGGGCCGCTAGAGGTGACGCTTGATCTCGAGGATCTCGTAGGCCTCGATGACGTCGCCCTCCTTGACGTCGTTGTAGCCCTCGATCCTGATGCCGCACTCCATGCTGGTGGGCACCTCGCGGACGTCGTCCTTGATGCGGCGCAGCGAGCCGATGCGGCCCTCGTAGATGACCACGCTGTCGCGCACGAGGCGGGCGAGGTTGTTGCGGACGATGCGCCCGTCGGTGACGAAGCAGCCGGCGACGCTGCCGACGCGGGAGATGCGGAAGACCTGGCGGACCTCGGCGTGGCCGACGACGTTCTCGCGGCGCTCCGGCTCCAGGCGGTCCTCGAGTGCCGCCTTCATGTCGTCCTTGAGGTGGTAGATGACGCTGTAGAGGCGGACGTCGATCTTGTGGGCCTCGCCGAGCAGGCGCGCCGAGGACTCCGGGACGACGTGGAAGCCGATGATGATGGCGTCGGAGGCGTCGGCGAGCAGCACGTCGCTGTCGTTGATGCCGCCGACCGCGGCGTGGAGGATGTTGACCCCGACCTCGTCGGTGGCCATGTCGGTGAGGGTCTTGCGCAGGACCTCGAGCGAGCCCTGCACGTCGGCCTTGATGATCACCCGCACCTCGGCCTGCTTGCCCTCGGCGAGCCGCTCGAAGAGGTTCTCGAGCGTCACGTGCGCCCGCTCGGCCAGGCTGGCCTCGCGCTGGCGGCGCGCGCGACTCTCGGCCATCTCGCGCGCCTTGTCCAGGTCCACCAGCACCGAGAGCCGGTCCCCGGCCTCCGGCACCGCCGACAGGCCCGACAGCTCGACCGGCGTCGACGGCCCGGCCTCCGTCACGCTCCGCCCCCGATCGTCGTGCAGGCTCCGCACCCGCCCGTACGCGCGCCCGCACAGCACCACGTCGCCCACGCGCAGGGTCCCCTCCTTCACCAGCACCGTCGCCACCGACCCGCGGCCGGGCGACAGCTCAGCCTCGATGATCGTCCCCGTCGCCGCCTTCGCCGCGTTCGCCTTGAGCTCCAGGATCTCCGCCTGGAGCGCCAGCGTCTCGATCAGGTCCGGGATCCCGTCCTGCGTCACCGCCGAGACCGGCACGAACTCCGTGTCGCCGCCCCACTTCGCCGGCAGGATCTCCAGGGTGGTGAACTGCTGCATCACCCGGTCGGGGTTGGCGCCCGGCAGGTCCATCTTGTTGATGG
>CBFDBL010000241.1:0-8403 GCA_965603035.1 uncultured bacterium | reverse complement strand
GACGGGCAGGACGATGGGGTCGATGAAGACCTTGGGCAGGGCGAGCCCGTGCTCCATGGCCTTGGCGACGATGTTCATGGCGATCTCGACGCGGGTCCCGACGTTCTGGGGCACGCCCTCGACGTTCATGGTGAGGCAGACGAGGGCGGCCTTGTGCTCGGCGGCGAGTGGCATGTAGACGTCGAGCTTCTCATCGTCGCCGCTCACGGAGTTGATCATGAGGCCGCGGCCGTCGACGACCTCGAGGCCGGCCTTGATGACCGAGAGCTTCTGGCTGTCGAGTGCGATGGGGGTGGAGCAGGCGCCCTGGACGGTCTCGACGAGCCATCGCATGGCGGCCTGCTGGTCCTCGGCGGCGGTGCCGACGTTGATGTCGAGGTACCTGGCGCCCTGCTCGGTCTGTTTCTGCGCCAGCTCGACGATGGGCGCGGGGTCCTTCTTCTGGATCGCCTTCTTGACGTCCAGGAACATCCCGTTGATGCGTTCGGCCACAGCGATCATGCCCGTCTCCTCCTAATGGCGTCCGTGGCGTCCGTGAGCTCGGCCCTCATACGTGGTCGATGCGTGAAACGTGATTCGTGATTCGTGATTCGCGATCGGAGGAAGAGGGGAACCGCTGCGGCAACGGCCCAGGCGACAGCGTCTACCTTCCTCTTCGATGCTCTGGTTACGCATCACGCATCACGGATTACGGTCTGCTCCCTGTCGCTCAGCCCTGTAGGCAGGCCAGGGCCTTGTTCACCGCGGCGACGGCCCGGGGGTGGCGCATGCGGATGATGTCGGAGCCGGCCTGTGCGAGGGTGATGGCGGTGGCGGCCTCCCACATGGGGCCGCGGTCGGCTCGGGGACCCCACTCGGGGGCCTCGGCGTCTTCGGTCTTGGCTTCCTTGGCGCGCCAGGACTCGTGGCCGGCGTCGGCGATGACGGGCATCTGCATCATCTTGTCGCTGCCGAGCGCGGCGAGGCGCTGACGCTCCTGGATCGAGTAGGCGTACTCGATGCCGTAGCCGAGCGCGCCGGAGGTCTGGAACATGACGATCCGGTCGGCGGGCAGCTCCATCTCGGTGACCAGGGTGTTCACCTGCTTGGCGATGTTGATGTCGAGCGGGGCGAGGCAGATGAGGTTGTGGCCGTCGGCGATGCAGGAGGCGGCGAGGCGCTTGTAGTTCTCCTGCTTGGCGCAGCCGATGAGGATGCGCTCGCCCTGGGCGGCGCCGCTGACCTTGGGCAGCACCTGGTTGTCCTTGGCGTCGATGCCGCAGCCCCAGACGATGAGCGGCACGCCGACGGCCTCGAGGATGGCCTTCGTGGCGGCGACGGCCTCGTCCGCCGAGCGATTGGCGCCGTCGGGGTCGATGCCGTCGAGCTTCAGGCAGATGAGGTCGGCGCCGAACTCCTCGACGTTCTTCTTCGCCCAGGCACCCGGGTCGCCGAGCACGTCGCCGAAGGGCTCCGCCAGGTCGCTGGGCCACTCGGGCGGCGCGTCGAGCACGTCCATCGCGATCAGCATCTTGTGGCCCACGTCGCCGTCGGGGTCCATGAACGGCAGCGTCTTGGCCCCGCCGATCTGGTACGTGACGGTGCGGGTGCCGCCCTCGTCGGCCGTGGCGCCCAGGGTCACCACGTTCACGCCGGCGCCGTAGCTCTCACTGAGGTCGGGAAGCGCCATACGGTGTTCTCCTAGCCGGGGGGTGCGATGGGTGTCTGCGCTGCTCTCTATTGCTCCTTCTCGCGATCGCGAGCCTCGACGGCCAGCTAATGCGTGGCCGCTGCGATGTGCAACTCCTTGGACAGGATCTCGCGGACGGTGCCCCACATGCCGCCGTCGCGCGGGAGCCCGCGCAGCGAGCAGCCCGAGGCAGCGGCGAGCAGTATCGCGTCGTCGCGCGGGATCTCGCCGACGACCTCGAGGCCCGCGGCGGCGATGCGCTCGGCCACCTGGGGGCTCAGGCCCGCGGGCGGCACGCGGTTGAGCACGAGCACGATCCGCTTGACGGCGATGGGCAGGCGCCCGGCGAGGTCGGCGATGCGGTGCGCCGTGTCGATGCCGATGGCCGTCGCCTCGCTGACCACGAGCAGCAGGTCCACCGTGTTGTTCGTCCGCCGCGAGAGGTGCTCCATGCCGGCCTCGTTGTCGATGACGACGTAGGGATAGTCGTCGGCCGTGCCGTCGAGGAACTCGCGCAGCAGGTTGTTCACGTAGCAGTAGCAGCCCGGGCCTTCGGGCCGGCCCATGGTGAGCAGGTCGAAGCCCTGGTGCTCGCCGATGGCGCTGGCAATCTGGTACTGGATCCACCGGGGCTTGGACATCCCGCCCGGCGGGCTGTCCTTCCGCTCGAGCACCTCCTCGCGGAGGTCGGCGATGGTGGCGCCGGGCTCGATGCCGAGCATCGCCCCGAGGGTGGCATTGGGGTCGGCGTCCACCGCCAGGACGGCCCGGCCGGCTTCCTCGCTCAGGAACCGGACGGCCAGGGCCGCGAACGTGCTCTTGCCGACGCCGCCCTTGCCCGAGACTGCGATCACGAATGCCATGGGCCTGCGACCTGCTCCCTGCTGCTACGCGTCCACGTCCTCGACCTTCGGCGCGGGCGGCACGGAGGGGAACCGCTCGACGTCGGTGTGGGGGATGAAGTTGGCGGAGACGAACTCGTCCATGTACATCGGGTTCGCCATGAGGTCGATGT
Source organism: uncultured bacterium (assembly GCA_965603035.1). Classification (GTDB taxonomy): domain Bacteria; phylum Planctomycetota; class PUPC01; order DSUN01; family DSUN01; genus CAZDNN01. The sequence continues at coordinate 5,719 of CBFDBL010000241.1, read as the reverse complement.
AGGTCATCATGCGGGCGACGCTCTCGATGCGGTCGAGCGCCGTCTCGCTGAGGATGGCGGCGCGGGCGCCCGCGATGGCCGTGTTGCCGACGAACTGGACCCGCTCGGGGGGGACGTCGGGCAGCATGCCTAGGACGATGGCGCTGCGGACGTTGAGGTAGTTGCCGAAGCCGCCGGCGAGGTAGATGTGGCGGATGTCGTCCATGGCCACGTCCACGCTCTTGACGAGCACGGAGACGGCGGCGTAGATGGCCGCCTTCGAGCGGATCAGGTTGCTCACGTCGGCCTGGGTGATGACGATGGCGTCGTCCACGGCCGTCCGCTCGCGGGGGACGATGACGAACTGGAGCTCGCCGCCGCGGTCCACCAGGCTGTCGCTGCCGCAGGCGGGCTGGAGCTTGCCGTTGCGGCTCAGCACGCCGGTGCGGTACATCTCGGCGAGCAGGTCGAGCAGGCCGGAGCCGCAGATGCCGCGGGGCTGGCGGTTGCCGATGGTCTGGGTCTCGACCTGGCAGTCGGGGCAGATGTGGACGCGCTCGATGGCGCCGCGTGCGGCCCGCATGCCGTACTCGACGCCCACGCCCTCGAAGGCCGGGCCGGCCGAGGCCGAGCAGCAGACCATCCAGTCCTTGTTCCCCAGCACCACCTCGCCGTTGGTGCCGACGTCGATGAACAGGCAGAGGTCCTCCTGCTCGTCGAGCTTGATGGCCACGGCGCCGGCCGTGATGTCGGCGCCCACGTAGGCCGCGACGTTCGGAAGCGTGTAGAGCAGGCCCCGCGGGTTGATGTGCAGCCCCACCTGCGCCGCGCGCAGCGGCGGCACGAAGTTGGCCACGGGCACGTAGGGCTCCTTGCGGATGCCCGCCGGGTCGAGGCCGATGAAGAAGTGGATCATCGCCGTGTTGCCCGCGCACACCGCGACCGTGATGTCGTGGAGGTGCACGTCGTTGCGGCGGACGAGCAGCTCGATCAGCTCGTTGAGATCGTCCACCAGCAGGCGCTGCATCTCGCGGAGCGCGTTGTGCTCCTCGGCGTACATGATGCGGCGGATGTAGTCCTCGCCGAACTTCATCTGCGAGTTGTACTTCGCCTCGCTGTCCACGATGCGCGCCTCGACGAGATCCACGAGCTGCATGACCAGGGTGGTGGTGCCGATGTCGATGGCGAGGCCGAGATTCGAGGCGGTGGTGTCGCCGGCCTCGACCTGGACCACCTCGGTGGTGGCGCCCCGGCGCCCGACGGTGGCGGTGACCTTGAAGTCGCTGCCGGTCAGCACGCGGCTGAGGTCGCGGAGGACGGCGAAGCCGGTCTGGAGGCTGGCCTCGGGCTCGTGGGCCTTGAGCGCCTGGTAGAGGCGCTCGTGGCCGCCGAGAGGCGAGTCCATCGTCGGCTCCTCGAGCGCGAGGTGGTACTTCCGCACGAGCGGCCCGTAGGGGAAGCCCGCCGCCTCGACCAGCGAGAGCTGGCCGAACCGCTCGGCGTCCTCGTCCCCGAGGATCTGCCCCTCCTCGAGCCGAGTCTCCGGCGGGATCTCAACCTCCAGGTCGCCCTGCACCGTCGTCTGGCACGCCAGGACGTAGTTCTGGCGGATCTCGTCCCGATCGAGCAGCGTCGTGGGCTTGCTGTGCACCTCGCCGCTGCGGAGCACCACGCGGCACTTCCCGCAGATCCCGTCGCCGCCGCACAGGCTCGAGATGTAGATCCCCGCCTTCTGCGCCGCCGCGAGCACGGTCTCGCCACGCTCGACCTCCGCCGTGAGGTCGTCGGGCAGGAAATGCACCCGGCAAAGCGGTGAGCTGTCAGCCATCAGCACTCAGCCATCAGCGTGAAACGGTCCGACGAGAGTCACGCGACGCTCGCCACTTGCCACTCGACACTCGACACTCCGCAGTAGCGGCGCTACTGCGCGCTCCAGACCTGCTGGAGGAACTTGGGGATGAAGGAGGCCTCCTTGGGCCCGACGAGCACTTCCCAGCCCGTGGCCTCCTCGATCTTGCCGCTGAGCACGGCGACGTAGCCGGGGATGATGAGCTTGCGGTGCTTGACCTTCGTCTCGACGCCGGCCTTGTCCATGGCGTCCTTGACGGTCTTCTCGGTCAGCTTGTCGCCGCTGTAGGCGGTGAGCACGCTCGTGCCCTCGGTGTCGACGGCGAGGATGTAGCTCGGCACGCGGCTGGCCTCGACCTCGCCCTCGACGCTGTAGTAGGTGAGCGAGAAGTTGGTGGTGAACATGACCGGGGCGTTCTCGCCGGGCTCGCCGACGGGGTAGAGCTTGGGCTCGACCTGGATCGGCTTCTGCGGGTCCGTGTAGATGTTCATCCGCGCGGTGAGCAGCGGCAGGATCTCGGCCGGCTCGTCGCCCCGGACGACCACGATGGCCGCGTACTTGAGCAGGAACGTGGTGGCGAGCATGAGCTCGTCGATGGGCTCGTCGGCCTCGACGACGGCGATGGGCGGGTAGCCGAGGGGGCGGAACTGCTTCTTGAGGGCGGCTCGACGGCTCATCGTGAGGTTGTGGAGGCCGGTCTTGACGTCGGGGACGCCGGGGTCGATCATCATCTCCTCGACGCCGGCCGCCTTGATCTTCTCGGTGAGCGCGGCCACGGCCTCGAGGCCGGCGGCGGCCACGGCCAGCGGGCAGCCGGTCTCCTTGGCCACGGCGGCCATGGCATCGGCGTTGTCGGCCGTGGCGGCGTAGAGCAGCGGCTTGTGAGCCTGGATGGGCGCGGCGGCGGCCTTCATGGCCTCGGCCGACTTCGACATGAGGATGACGGCGCACCGGCAGGTGTCGGCGGCGGCCTTCGCGGCGGCGGCAAACCTGGCGGCGTCGCCGCTCTCGTTGTCGATGGCGACGAGATCCACCGCTATGTCGAGGCCCACGCGGACGAACGTCAGGCCGTTGATCTTCTCGAGCTTCGCGGCCAGGGCGGCCTCATCGAGGGTGTCGCTCACGCGGACGGCCACGCCGGTGGGATGATGGAACTTCTCGTCGTGGCGGAACATCTGGGTCTCGTTGCCCACCTCGAGCTTCTCGTCGCCGGCGCCGACCGTCACGAGCCGGATGGGCGGCGCCGCGGCGGCGCCGAGCGCGGCCTTCGCCTCGTCGCTCACGTGCGGGCAGTCCTCCAGCTTCGCACGCTTCTGCGCGATGAGCATGGCGAACGCCAGGCACGTGGCCTGCCCGCAGTCGCGGCAGTTGGTCCGCGGCAGCAGCTTGAAGATATCCATCGCGGTCAGAGCCATCGGCGGCCCTCCTTTCTGGAGAAATGGCAGATGTCAGATCCAGGACGAGCGCGTGCTCGTCCCCCCGCACAGCGGGGCGGCGGGCGCGCCCCCGACGCTGGTGCGTCGGCCACCCTCGTCCCGACGCTGGAGCATCGGGACGAGGAGACGCTAGAACATCGGGTCCATGGTCAGGGCCGGGTGCTCGACCTTGGCCAGATGCTCCATGACCTCTTCCTCGGTCTGGGCGACGGTCTCGTCGGCGATCTTGTCGACGAACCCCGGCTCGCCGTCCTCGGCGGCCCGGGCGCCGAGACGCTCGCGCACCTCTTCCTTGAGACGCTTGGGCAGCCAGACAATCCGGCGGAAGCCGCCGTCGGCACGCATGAACTTCCTCGAGCTGATGTAGAGCTTCGAGTGGCCGAGGAAGCCCGGGGTCTGCTGCCCGCCGCCGACCGAGCCGGCGAGGGTCGAGAACTTCATGCCGCACGGCGTCATCTCGGGGTGGTCGCGGTCCACGATCATGATGCCGTTCGCCATGGGCAGGATGGCCGAGATGCACTCGAAGCATCCGCAGCTCGTCATCGGGTCGATCATCATGCTGTAGGCGCTGAAGCGCTCGAGCGCGCGGTTGGACTTCTGGAAGACGAACGCATTGATGTCCTCCCACTGGCCGAGGGTCTCGTCAATGCAGGTGCCCTTCGGGACGGGCTGGTTCGGGCCGGTGGGGACGATCTCGTAGGCGGCGCGCCCGTCGAGCCAGTTGTAGGCGCCGCACAGGCCAGGATGCTCGGGGGTGATGATGCACACGTGGTTGGGCGCGAAGCTCTGGCAGAGGGTGCAGGAATAGAAGGTGTCCACGCTCTCGTCGGTCATGCCTGCCATGCGCTCGTCGCGGGCCTCATAGGCCGCGCGAGCCGCATCGAAGTGCTTCTCGACGTCCTCGAGGTTGGTGTAGATGGTCACCTGGCACCTGTCAACGATGGCGCTGTACTCCTCGCGGAGCTTGGCGTGGAGGATGACGCCGATGTGGCGGAAGCGCAGGCCGGCCTCGTAGCCCTCCTTGCTGTAGCGGATCCAGGCGATGTCGCGCTGCCCCATGTGGAAGATGCCCTGCGCGCAGTTGAGGAACGTGTGGATCTGGCGCTCGAGGATCGGCTCGAAGTCGGTCTGCATCTTCGCACCGGACACCTCGACGACGATGCCCATCGGGATGCACGAGCCCTGCTCGACCTCGTCGATCTCGGGGCCGACGACCTCGATCTTGCCGTCCTCGACTTGATCCGTCGGCAGCGCGTAGCAGTACTCGAAGCAGGGCAGGTCGCTCTTCGGGCTCCCCGCTTCCATTTGCATGTCGTCCTTGCGGACCCGCTCGCCCTCGAAGGCGGGGCCGAAGCGCGTCGGGATGTCCACCGACGATGGCACGACCTTCAGCCCGCGGGTGGAGATGGCCCGCTGGACGATCTCGTCGTGCGTGACGCTGGGCACCACGTGCTCGTAGAGGCACACGCCCGTGGGCAGGACCGACGGGATGTCGGTGTCGGCGATGGTCGGGAAGCCGTAGTTGATGGCCCCCGCGGCGGTGGCATACTTCTCCTCGTCCACGGGGCCGAGGGCGAGGACGAAGGCGAAGACGCGGTACTTGTTGTAGAGCAGGACGCGGCGGTAGTCGCCGGCCTGGACGCCGCCGAAGGAGAGCGCGACCTTGGTGGCAAAGCCGGCTGCGAAGATCGCCGCCGAGATCTCAGGGCCGAAGGGCACCAGGCGGGTCTCCCAACCCATCTGGACGCCCTCCTCGGCGAGCTGCTCGGCGAAGTGCCTGCCCTCACTGTCGGCGCACATGAAGACGTAGAGGTTGTTCTCCTGGCACTCGCGGGCGATGTTCACGGCCGTCTTGCTGTCGGGCGCCGCGCCCACGATGGCGGCGAAGCCGGGCGCCGTGCCGTCGACGAACTCGATGCCGCGCTCGCGCATGATCACGTCGTCGGCCGCGCCCAGCCACAGGTTGTCGTCCGTGGGCGCCGGGGTCATGGTGTAGGGGCAGGGGTCCTGGAGGTACTTGAGCACCTCGTAGATCTCCTCGGCCCACAGGGTGGCCATGCCCGCGTCGAGGCCGTGGCCCAAGTAGGGCACCCAGTGCTGGTCCTCGACCTTGGGCGGCAGGAGCTCGCGGGCCATCTTGAGGATCTTGCGGCAGTGGCCCAGCGTCGTGACCTCCTCACCGGTGATGCCGTAGATCACGGGCAGGTAGTAGGCGGTGGTGGGGAAGCCCACCGGCTCTTTTGCCCCGGGTGTGTCCGTTGCCTGCTGCCATGTTTGCGCGGCTCGCTCCACTGTCTTATGGGCGCCCCTGATAGCTGCTGAACAGATGAGTTTAGACATTATACCAGCTCCCTTCTCATCTCCATATCGAACAGCACCCGCTCGCGCGCCTTGTCGATACCGAGAGCCTTACGCTTCCCGTCGATCTTGCTCACCATGAGGTCAACGGCCTTCA
>CBFDBL010000240.1:0-8407 GCA_965603035.1 uncultured bacterium | reverse complement strand
CGGGACGACGTGTCGGGTGTCGAGTGAAGAGAAGTCGAAAGGCAGAAGGCAGAGAGCAAGAGGCAAGAGGCAGAAATGAGAAGGCAGAAATGAAGAGGCGGGGCGCGTGGGGCGGCCGGGACGAGGTTCGAGGGGCGAGTGAAGAGGAAGTCGGCAGTGTGGGGGAAGAGGAAGAAGTCGGCACTGGGCAGCGCGGCCGGCGCTCTTGCGCTTGACACTTGACACTCCGACCAGCCTGACGCAGAGCCCGCGGGGGCGGGCGGCGGCAGGCGAGGAGGCAGTCGGCACGGAAGACGAAGAGGGAGAGGAGGAAGCCGGCGCGGGCCGGCGGACCGGGGCGCTTTCGCTTGACACTTGGCACCCGACACTCGACACGCCGCCGCGGCGCGCGGCGGCCCGCTGCGCGGGAGGGGCAAGGGGGAGGCGGGACGAGGTCCGAGGGACGAGTGGGAAGAGGGAAGAGGGAAGAGGGACGAGGGGCGAGGGGAGAAACGGGCCTTCAGAGCGGGGCGCGAGCTTCCAGGATGCCGCTCGCGCGGCCGTTTGTGCGGGATTTCACAATGTCCGAACCGGCGCGCCCCCCGAGTCCGATTCGGCGCGCTGCGCGGGCGGTCAGCGGAGGGTCTCGGGCAGGTCGTCGAGGCTGCGGCAGGGGCGGGCGGCGTCGAAGCCGAGCTGGGCGATGAAGGCGTCGATGACGGCGGCCTCGACGGCGGCGGGGTCGGGCGGGGCGCCGAGCAGCTCGGCCATCGAGGTGACGGGCTTGCCGCGGAGGCCGCAGGGCACGATGAGGCGGAAGGCGTCGAGGTCGGTGGCGACGTTGAGGGCGAAGCCGTGGAAGCTGATCCAGCGGGTGAAGGCGATGCCGATGGCGGCGATCTTGGCGTCGCCGACCCAGACGCCGGTGAGGCCCTGGGCGCGTCGGCCCTGGATGCCGAAGTCGCCGAGCGCGGCGATGAGGGTGGCCTCGATGGCTCGGAGGAAGCGATGGACGTCGCGGCGTGCGGCGCGTAGCGGGACGATGGGATAGCCGACGAGCTGGCCTGGGCCGTGGTAGGTGATGTCGCCGCCGCGGGTGGTCTCGTGGACGGCGACGCCCTGGCGTGCGAGCTCGTCGGCCGATGCGAGCAGGTGGGCGCGGTCGGCCGAGCGGCCGAGGGTGATGACGGGCTCGTGCTCGAGGAGCAGGAGCACGGCGTCGTCGGGCTCGGTGGCCTTCATGCGCTCGACGATGCGGCGCTGGAGGTCGAGGCCCTGCTGGTAGCCGATGCGGCCGAGGCGCACGACGTGGCAGAGGGCCATGGTCAGGCCCTCCCGCTGGTCGAGCGGCGATGGCTCGTGCGGAGCACGGCTACTCTCCCTTGGCGTCGGGGTGGGGCGTCTGGATGCGCAGGAGACGCATCTCGGCGCGGACGGGCAGGGTGAGGTGTGCCGTGCCCGCGAGCTTGACGAGGATCCCTGTGTCGGGGTCGATCCACAGGCGTGTGTTGGGGCCGAGGGCGAAGGGGCCTCGGAAGGCGAGGGTCTGGGTGTGGTCGTTGGCGGGGCTGGGGTCGAGCGCGAGGCGCAGGGCGTTGAAGGTGCCTGCGGGCACGGTGATGCGCTCGCGCGCGGCGGCGCGGATGGCGACGTCCCAGAGCTTGCGGTCGGCGACGCAGCGCACGCGCAGGGGCTCGCCGCCGAGCTCGACGGCGCCTGGCCGCGCGGCGTAGAAGGCGGCGAACATGTCGCAGGCCCGCGGGTCGTAGGGGTGGCTCGCCAGCGGCTCCCAGGCCATCCGGGGCGGCGAGCCGACGGGCAGCCGCTTGTGGTAGTGGATGCCGTCGGGGCCGAAGAGCAGCCGCGACTCGACCCGCCTGCCGCCCGTGCGCAGGTAGTGGAAGGCGACCTGGCGGCCGTCGGCGGCGTCCACGTACGAGCGGGTCGTGGCGTCCACGCGGAAGCGGAGGAGCCTGGCCCGCGTGCGGACGCGCAGCAGGCGGCAGGGGCGGGCGTCGTGGGTGGCGGTGCCCGTCTCGACGGTCACGGAGCCCACGGTCCTGCCGAAGGCGCGGATGCCCTTCCAGACGCGGAGGCCGTAGTCGAGCCGCTGTGCGATGTGCTCGGCCTGCGCGGCTCCCGCATGCGCCGTCGCCGCGAGCAGCGACAGCGCGCCGCCCAGCGCGGCGAGCCGGCATGCGTAGGCCCTGGTCTCCAAGGTCTCACTCCCAACTCCGCGCGCCCGGCAACCGTCAGGATAGCGCGGGCCGGCTGGCCGTGTCAACGGGCTCTCGGGCCAGGCCCTCGCCGGCCGCACCCCCGCAGCGCGGGCCAGGGGGGCGGGGCAAAAGACTCTTGACAGGTCCGAAGGCCGCAGATACCATGAGCGCCAGGTCTGGGGGGCCATCCGGCCCCCGTTTCTCTCTGCGGGATAACGGATTATGGCGTCGGTTTCGCGGCGATTCCCTCCCTGGCTCCGCAAGCGTCTGCCGCCCGAGGGCGAGGGGCGGCGGGTGCGCACGTTGCTGGAGCGTCTGCATCTGCACACCGTGTGCCAGAGCGCGCGCTGCCCGAACCTCTTCGAGTGTTTCGCCCGCGGGACCGCGACGTTCATGATCCTGGGCGACGTGTGCACGCGGCACTGTCGCTTCTGCGCCGTGGGGTCGGGCGCGCCGATGCCGCCAGACCCCGCCGAGCCGGGCCACGTGGCCGAGGCGGCGGCGGCTCTGGGCCTGCGCCACGTGGTGGTGACCTCGGTGACGCGGGACGATCTGGCCGACGGCGGGAGCGGGCAGTTCGCCGCGACGATCGCCGCGGTGCGGGCGGTGGCCGGTGCGGCCGTCGAGGTCCTAACCCCTGATTTTCAGGGACGTTGGGACGCTCTGGACCGCGTGCTGGACGCGCGGCCCGACGTGCTCAACCACAATGTCGAGACGGTGCCGCGCCTGTACGCTGAGGTGCGGCCCGAGGCCGACTACGGGCGGTCGCTCGCGGTGCTGAGCCGCGCGCGGGCGCGCGGCCAGGCGACCAAGAGCGGGCTGATGGTGGGCCTGGGCGAGCGCCACGACGAGGTGGTGGCGGCGCTGCGGGACCTGCGCGAGGCGGGCTGCGAACTGCTGACGGTGGGGCAGTACCTGAGCCCGTCGCAGGCGCACGCGCCCATCGCGAGGTTTGTAACGCCTTGCGAGTTCGACACTTACAAGACAGAGGCCGAGGCGATGGGCTTCGCCGCCGTTGCGGCGGGACCCTTCGTCCGCAGTTCCTACCACGCCGAGGAGCTGGCCGCAGGCCTCTCGTGTGCAAGGAGGCTGTGAAGCAGCCGTGAGCCAGTTCCACTTGAAGCTGCCCGAGCTTGGCAACGACGCCGGCGAGGAAGCGACCGTGTCGTTCTGGTACTTCGAGGACGGCGAGGCGGTTCCCGAGGGCGAGGACATCGTCGAGATGGTCACCGACAAGGCGACGTTCAACGTGCCGTGTCCGGTGAGCGGCACGCTGGTGGAGGTGCTGACGCCGGACGGTGCGAAGGTGAAGGTCGGCGACGTGCTGGCCGTGCTGGAGACGGAGGACTAGCGCCCCGCGTCGGGGCGCGAGGTGAGGGCCATGGCCTGGTCGAGCATCGAGGGCCACGAGGGCGCGATCGAGCGCCTGCGTCGCGCGGTCGCCCGCGGCTGCCTGTCCCACGCCTGCCTGTTCGTCGGGCCGGAGGGGGTCGGCAAGGCGCGGGTGGCGCGCGAGCTGGCCAAGGCGCTCCTGTGCGCCCGAGGGGCCGACGAGGCCTGCGACCAGTGCCCCGCCTGCCACAAGGTCGAGCACGGCAACCACCCCGACGTGACCGTCCTCGGCCGCATCGAGCGCACCGCCAAGGGCGAGCGCAAGACCCGCATCGTCATCGACCAGGTGCGCGAGCAGATCCAGGCGCCCATCGCCCTCAAGCCCTTCGAGGGACGCTGGAAGGTCTTCGTCGTGGACGGCGCCGACCGCATGACCGAGGCCGCCCAGAACTGCCTGCTCAAGACCCTCGAGGAGCCGCCGCCGCACTCGCTGCTCGTCCTGGTCGCCGAGCGGCTCGAGCCGTTCCTCGACACGGTCGTCTCGCGCTGCCAGATCGTGCGGTTCCGGCCGCTGTCGGCGGACGTGGTCGAGCGGATCGTCGCCGCGAAGGGCGAGGTGGACGGCGAGACGGCGGGTGTGCTGGCCCGCCTGAGCGAGGGCAGCCCCGGCCGCGCGCTGCGCTACCACGAGGGCGGCGCGTACGCGACGGCCTGCTGGCTGCTCGGCGCGCTGCGGTCGCTGCCGCCGGCGGGCGACTTCGTGGTGGCGGGCGCGCTGCTGGACCGGGCCAAGGAGCACGGCTCGCGGCTCGAGGACGCGCGCGAGGCGCTGCGCCCGGTGCTGGCGCTGCTGACGCTGGCCTGGCGCGACCTGCTGTTCAGGGCGTCGGGCTACCCGGCCGAGCTGGTCGTGTGGGGCGAGGCGTCGGCCGACCTGCTGGCGCTCGGCGAGGGCCTGTCGGCCGCTCGGGCGAGGGCGCTCGTGGAGCGGACCCTGGCGGCCCGCGACCAGCTCGACGCGAACGCGAACATCAAGCTGTTGCTCGAGAACCTGATCCTCGGCCTGCGCGGGGCGCTGCGGGGCCGCGAGAGCGTTGAGGTGCCAGGATGACCCACCACGTGATCGCCCGCTACGGGGCGATGCGACACATCGGCGTGTTCCGCACCGAGCTGGCGCTGCGCCGCGGCGAGCAGGGCATCCTGCGCACGCCCCGCGGCGTCGAGCTCGGCGAGACGGTCGACAAGGCCTACGAGCCCGAGGCAGGCGAGGACAAGGTCACCGTGGGCCAGGTGCTGCGACGCGCCACCCCCCGCGACCTGACCCGCGTCGAGGAGATCGAGGAGCAGATCGCCCCGCAGGAGTACACCTTCTGCGCCAGGAAGATCGCCGAGCACGAGCTGCCCATGAAGCTCGTCAGCGTCGAGCACCTCTTCGGCGGCGACAAGATCATCTTCTACTTCCTCGCCGAGGGCCGGGTGGACTTCCGCGCGCTGGTCAAGGATCTGGCGGGGCAGTACCGCACGCGCATCGAGATGCGCCAGATCGGCGTGCGCGACGAGGCGCGGCTGCTGGCCGACATCGAGCACTGCGGCCGCGAGCTGTGCTGCCGGACCTTCATGAAGGACCTGGCGCCCGTGACCATGCGCATGGCGAAGGCCCAGAAGACGACCCTCGACCCCGCGAAGATCTCGGGCCGCTGCGGACGGCTCATGTGCTGCCTGCGCTTCGAGGACCAGACCTACGCCGAGCTCCGCGAGAAGCTGCCCAAGCGCGGCACACGCGTCCGCACCCCCAAGGGCGACGGCACCGTCATCGCCTCCGCCATCCTCAAGCAAACCGTGTCGGTGGACCTCGGCGAGGCCCGCGACGCCACCTTCCCCGTCGGCGACATCGAGGTCCTGCCCGACGCCGAGCCCAAGGGCCGCGACGCGCCCAGGAAGGGCGCCAAGCCGCCCAGGGGCCCACGAGGCCCGAAGACCCCCAAGGACCCCAAGAGCCCGGACACCGACAAGCGGGAGCCGTGACGTGGCCGAGGGCTCGCTATACGTGACGACCCCGCCGCGCGCGCCGACGCGGCCCGCCGACGCCGACCTCGCGCTCGAGGCCGTCGGCACCGACGTCTACGCGCGCTCGCGCGCCCTCAACGGGCTCGACGTCCGCTTCGTCGTGGGCGCGCTCGACTGCGGCCGCGGCGTCCAGGACGCCGCCTTCGGGCACGGGGGCACCCCCGAGGGCCTCGCCGACCAGTGGGCCGAGGCCTGGCAGGCCACCCTCGAGGCCATCGACGTCCACCCCGACGTCTTCACCCGCACCGGCGAGACGGCCCACCAGCGCGTCGTCAAGGCCTTCTTCCTCAAGCTCTTCGACCAGGGCGACATCGAGAAGGCCCCCGACGCCGGCGGCTACGTGCTCCGCGCCTCGAAGTACGCCAGGAAGATCCTCGCGCACCTCGACGACCACCCCGACCTCGTCCTGCCCCAGTCGCGCCACGAGGCCGTCGCCAGGGCCGCCGCCGCCGCCGACGGCGTGCCCGACCTGTGCATCTGCCGGCCCAAGGCACCCTGGGCCATCGCCGTGCCCATCGACCCCGACTACGCCGTCGACGACTGGTTCGACGCGCTCATCAGCTACCTGACCAGCAGCGGCTACCTCGCGGACCCGCAGCTCTTCGAGCGGGTGTGGCCGCCGGCGGTCCAGGTGGTGACCGCGGCCGACCTGCGCGTCCACGCGCTGGCGTGGCCGGCCGTGCTGTTCGCCGCGGGGCTCGGGCTGCCCGAGCACCTGCTCGTGCGGGGCCGTGTGCAGCTCGACGGTGGGGGCGACGCGGCCGCGCTGGCCGGGCATCTCGGCTCCGACGGCGCGCGCTACGGGCTGCTGCGCGCGGCGAGCTTCACCGCCGACGCCACACTGTCGATGGCCCAGCTCGTCGAGCGGTGCAACGCCGACCTCAGCGGCCGCCTGGGGCGCCTCGTGGACGAGGTGCTCGCCGCCATCGAGGAGCAGCGCCAGGGCACCGTGCCCCGGCCAGGCTCGCCGGGCGACGCCGAGGGCGAGCTGATCGAGGCCGCGGGCGGGCTGTTCGCGACGACCAGCCGGCTCGTCGCCGAGCTCGACTTCCACGCCGCGCTCGACCGCGTGTTTGCCCTGGTGGACCGCGCGCTCGACTACGCACACGGCGTCGGCCTCGCGACCGCCGAGGGCCGCGACCTCGACACCGCGCTCTACGTGCTCGCCGAGACGTGCCGCCTCGCGGCGTTCAGCCTGCGCCCCTTCCTCCCCAGGGCCGCGTGGGCCATCGAGGCGCGACTCGGCCTCGACTACGAGGCCCTGAAGGCCCGCGAGCTGGCTCAGTGGGGCCTCACCCGGCCCCAGACACCCGTCCGCCGCGGCGACCCCCTGCTGCCCCCCATCGTGCTCCCGGCTACCTGAGGACGCCTGCACATGCCCGACCCCGGCCACGAGAAGCTCGTCGAGGACCTGCTCAAGCAGCACAGGGCGCTCCGCGCCGCGCACCTCCAGGACCCCCGCTACGACGCCGAGGCCTACCGCTTCGTGTGCGAGGCCGTGGACTTCACGTGCCAGCGGCTCGACGGGCGTCGCGACATCGAGGGCCGCGAGCTGCTCGACGGGATCTGCGACCTCGCGCTCGCGCGCTTCGGCTACCTCGCGCGCACCGTCTTCCGCTGCTGGGGCGTCACCCGCACCGACCACTTCGGCGACATCGTCTTCACGCTCGTGGACGTCGGGCTGCTCGGCAGGGGGCCCCGCGACCGCCGGGGCGACTTCCACGAGGTCTTCTCGTTCCGCGAGGCGCTCGACCAGCGCTTCCGCATCACCTTCGAGCAGCCCCACCTCACCGACTGCCAGGAGACCCCTGGATGAACCTCTTCGACGTCTACCGCGAGCTCCCCCAGGCGCACGCGGGCAAGATCGTGCTCGTCGTCTTCGACGGCCTCGGCGGCCTGCCGCGACGGCCCGGCGGCCCCACCGAGCTCGAGGAGGCCCGCACGCCCAACCTCGACGCTCTCGCCGCCGACGGCTCCTGCGGCCTGCTCGACAACGTGCTACCCGGCCTCACCCCAGGCAGCGGCCCCGCACACCTCGGCCTCTTCGGCTACGACCCGCTGGTCTACGACATCGGGCGCGGGCTGCTCAGCGCCCTCGGCATCGGCTTCCCCGTCCAGCTCGGCGACCTGTGCGCCCGCATCAACCTGTGCACCCTGCACCCCGACACCCGCGTCGTGCTCGACCGCCGCGCCGGGCGCATCCCCTCCGACCTCAGCCTGCCGCTCGTCGAGAAGCTCGACGCCATCGAGCTGCCGGGCTGCGAGGTCTTCGTCCGCCAGGTCAAGGAGTACCGCGCCTGCGTCGTGCTCCGCGCGCCCGGCCTCTACGACGCCATCGACGACACCGACCCCCAGACCACCTTCGAGCGGCCGCCCCTGCCCATCGCCGCCAACGACGAGAGGTCCGAGCGCGCGGCCCAGCTCGTCCGCGCCTTCGCCCAGAAGGCCGAGGCCATCCTCCTCGACCACTTCGCCGACGTCGCCGACCAGCTCCGCGGCCCCCGCGACCAGGTCGAGGCCTTCATCGCCGCCCACCACCCCGCCAACGGCCTCCTGCTCCGGGGCTTCGCCCGCTACGAGAAGCTGCCACGCCTCGACGAGGTCTTCGGCATCCGCCCCGCCGCCATCGCCACCTACCCCATGTACAAGGGCGTCGCCAGCCTCGTCGGCATGGACGTGCTCGAGGTCCCAGGCGACACCATCGCCGACGAGCTGACGTGCCTCGAGCAGCACTTCGACGGCGACCACGACTTCTTCTTCCTCCACATCAAGAAGAGCGACAGCTACGGCGAGGACGGCAACTGGGATGG
>CBFDBL010000239.1:0-8476 GCA_965603035.1 uncultured bacterium | reverse complement strand
AACTCGGTCATTCTGAGCGTAGGCCGCCGTCTCGGCGGACGAAGTCGGAGAATCTCTCGAAGCGCTGGCCCCGGCCCCATGGGTACGCTCTGTCACGCGCCTATGCCTCCGAGAGATCCTCCGGCTCCGCTGCGCTCCGCTCAGGATGACAGGATCGGCCGACTCTCCCCCTTGCCCCGGTGAGAAATGCGGGGCAGGCCCGCCGAGCATGGCGGACCTCGCACGAGGATCCCACACTTGGCCAAGTGTGGGATCGGCGGTCGGTGGCGCGGGGTCGGGCGAGCCCCTTCTCCCGCGTGCGCGGGCCGACGATGGGATTCCACACTTGCGCAAGTGTGGAACTATCGCTCGCGGCTGTCGAGCCCTCCAGCGTCCCTCCCGATCCCGCGGGCGCCGGGTCCCTGCCGCCCGCCGCCTAGCCCGTATTTCTCACCAGGAGCGCCGCGCCAACTCGGTCATTCTGAGCGTAGGCCGCCGTCTCGGCGGACGAAGTCGGAGAATCTATCGAAGCGCTGGCCCCGGCCCCATGAGTACGCTCTGTCACGCACCTGGGCCTCCGAGAGATCCTTCGGGTCCGCTGCGCTCCGCTCAGGATGACAGGATCCGCCGACTCTTGCCCTTGCCCCGGTGAGAAATGCGGGCCAGGAGCGGCGGCCGTGTGCACGGCGCAGGCTTGCGGGCAGAAGCGAGCCCGCGCCCAGAGGCGAGAAAGGGCGCCCGCGGTGTTGCGACCCCGCACCCGCCACGATACAATCGTGGGGTGCGTGGGGTGGACGGGGCCGTGTTCACCGACCCGTGGCTTGGGGCGCATCGCACTCCGATGAAGCCAATGCTGCTCGCCGTCGTGCTCTCGATCGCGGCCGCTGCCGGTGAGGCTGGGGCGCCGGGGGCCGTTCGCCCCTTCGAGAGCGAGTCGCGGTACCTGACGAAGAGCCCCATCGACGCGCTGGTGGCGGCCTCGCTGCGGCGGCGCGGCATCCGGCCCGCGCGGGTCTGCTCCGACGCGGTGTTCCTCAGGCGGGTGTACCTGGACGTGACGGGCACGCTGCCGGAGCCGGCGGCGGTCCGGGGGTTCCTCCAGTCGCGGCACGCGCGCAAGCGCTCGGAGGTGATCGAGTCGCTGCTGAAGCGCGAGGCCTTCGCCGACTACTGGGCGCTGAAGTGGTGCGACCTGCTGCGGGTCAAGGCGGAGTTCCCGATCAACCTGTGGCCCAACGCGGTGCAGGCCTACCACCGGTGGCTCCGCGAGGCGGTGCGGACGAACATGCCCTACGACGAGTTCGCGCGCGCGCTGCTGACGTCGAGCGGGAGCAACTTCCGCGTGCCGCCCGTCAACTTCTACCGCGCGATCCAGGGCAAGGAGCCGTCGGCCGTCGCCGGGGCGGTGGCCCTGACGTTCATGGGCACCCGCATGGCGAGCTTGCCGGAGGCGCGGCAGGCGGGCCTGACGGCCCTCTTCTCGCGCGTCGGCTACAAGGGCACGGCGGAGTGGAAGGAGGAGATCGTGAGCCTGGACCCGGCGGCGACGACGCCGCTGGAGGCGGTCCTGCCCGACGGCATGCGGGTCCGGGTCGCGGCGGGTGAGGACCCGCGCCGCGTGTTCGCCGACTGGCTGATCGCGCCGGAGAACCCGTGGTTCGCGCGGAGCATCGTCAACCGCGTGTGGGCCTGGCTCCTGGGCCGCGGGATCATCCACGAGCCCGACGACATCCGACCCGACAACCCGCCCGCGAACCCCAGGCTGCTGGCCTACCTCGAGCGCGAGCTGGTCAAGGCCGACTACGACCTGCGGCACCTCTATCGCCTGATCCTCAACTCCCGCACCTACCAGCAGTCGCCGATCCCGCGCAGCAAGCACCGCGACGCCGAGAAGCTCTTCGCGCACTACATCGTGCGGCGGCTCGACGCCGAGGTGCTCATCGACGCCCTGTGCTGGATCGCCGGCGACGGCGAGAGCTACTCGAGCGCCATCCCCGAGCCCTTCACCTTCATCCCCGAGCGACACCGCACCGTCGAGCTCGCCGACGGCAGCATCACCAGCCAGTTCCTCGAGATGTTCGGACGCCCCGCCCGCGACACAGGCCTGGAGTCCGAGCGCAACAACCAGCCGACCGACGCCCAGCGGCTCCACCTGCTCAACTCGACCCACATCCAGAGCAAGATCGAGCGCAGCAAGCGACTCGGCAGACTGGCACGCGGCACGCGCGGCAAGCCGCGGCCCGTGATCCACGGCATCTACCTCACCATCCTGTCGCGCTGGCCGGTCCAGGCCGAGGTGGCCGCCGCCGAGAAGTACTTCAAGGACGCGGGACTCAGGCAGGGCGCCGTTGACCTGGCGTGGGCGCTCGTCAACACCAAGGAGTTCTCCTACAAGCACTGACCCGCGCGGGCGCCGGCCGCGCGGCGGCCCGCCGAGAGGCGAGGGAGACACGATGAGCCGACCATCGGACACCGGCGCCGGCTGCCGGCGCGACGCGCTGCGGCGCATGGCCGCCGGGGCGGCGGGCCTGGCGCTCGCCGACCGGCTCGCCGGGGCGCCGGCCGCGGCGCCCAAGGCGCGGGCGAAGGCCGTCATCCAGATCTGGATGTGGGGCGGCCCGTCCCACATCGACACCTTCGACCCGAAGCCGAACGCGGGCTACGATTACTGCGGCCCCTTCGACAAGGCCATCCCGACCAACGTCGAGGGCATCCAGGTCAACGCCCAACTGCCGCTGCTCGCGAAGCAGGCCGACAAGTACGCCATCATCCGCAGCATGACCCACGGCAACAACGGCCACGAGACCGCCTCCTACCTCGTCCCGACCGGCCGGCACCCCGGCAGGCTCGTCTCCCCCTGCGTCGGCGCCGTCGTCGCCGTCTTCAAGGGCTACGACCGCGGCTACAAGGGCCTCGTCCCGCCCTACATCGTGCTCACCCAGCCGCAGGGACGCTTCTCCGAGGCGGGGTTCCTCGGCCAGCGCTACAAGCCGTTCGCCACCGGCGGCGACCCGAGCAAGACGCCCTTCGCCGTCGAGGGGATCGTGGCGCGCGGCATCAGCGACGAGCGCCAGCGCGCGCGGCGCAAGCTCCTGGAGTCGCTCGACACCCTCGGGGGTACCCTGCCGGCGAGCCCGCAGTTCGCGAAGCTCGAGCAGTGCCAGGCGAAGGCCTACGACATGATGTTCGGCGATGCCCGCAAGCTCTTCGACCTCGACGAGGAGGGCGAGGCGGTCCGCGAGCGCTACGGCCGCAACACCTTCGGCCAGTCGTGCCTCATGGCCCGGCGGCTCGTCGAGCACGGCGTGCCCTACGTGACGATCAACGCCAAGGGGTGGGACACGCACAAGCAGCACTTCGAGACGATGCGCAAGAAGCTGCCGGAGATGGACCAGGGGATGGCGGCGCTGCTGGCCGACATGGCCGAGCGCGGGCTGCTCGACACCACGATCGTGTGGTGGAGCGGCGAGTTCGGGCGCGGCCCGAAGGTGCAGTGGGAGCCGCCGTGGAACGGCGGGCGGTCGCACTACGGCAAGTGCTTCTCGGCGGTGCTCGCCGGCGGCGGGTTCCAGGGCGGCCGCGTCGTGGGCGCCTCGAGCGACAAGGCCACCGACGTCGTCGAGCGCCCCGTCTACCCCCGCGACCTGATCCGCAGCATGTACACCCTGCTCGGCATCGACCCCGAAGGCCCGCTGCCGAACTCCCGCGGCCTCGACGTCAAGGTCCTGCCCGCCGACGAGGAGGGCGAGAAGAGCGGCGGCCTGCTCACCGAGATCATGTGAGCCCACCGCCCGCGCTCGCGACACCGGCCGAGAGGAGCCCGCGTGTGAAGGCCTCGCGACGCCTGCTGCTCGCCGCGCTCGCCGCCGCCACTGCCACCGCGTGGGGCGGGGCCGCGAGCCGGGAGCCGCAGATCGGCTACGTCTTCCCCGCCGGCGGCCAGCAAGGCACGACCTTCGAGGTCACGGTGGGAGGCCAGTTCCTCCGGGGCGCCGGCGCCGTCCACGTCTCGGGCGAGGGCGCGCGCGCCGAGGTCGTCCAATACTGCCGCGCCTTCCGCAACCTCCAGCGCGAGCAGCGCGACGCGCTCGTCAGCCAGCTCTGGGACCTGAGGCAGAAGCGCATCGCCGAGCTGCCCGAGAAGCAGCGTGCCAGCGTCCGACCCTTCCCCGGCATCCGGCCACCCCGGAAGACCCCCGCCAAGACCAAGGCCCCGCCGAAGAAGGATGCGCCCAAGACCGACGCCGCCAAGAAGCCCGCGCCGAAGCGAGACCCCGCGAAGCTGCCCGACCACCCGCTGCTGCGAAACCTCGAGGCCAAGAACCTCCGCGAGCTGCTCCAGGTCGCCAACGAGTTCCTCAACTACTAGGCCTTTCAGAGGAAACAGCCCAACGCGCTGATCGCCGAGCTCGTGCTCCTCCAGGTGACCCTCGACCCCGGCGCCGCGCCCGGCGACCGCGAGCTCCGCCTCGCCACCCCGCTCGGCCTGACCAACCCCCTCTGCTTCCAGGTCGGCACACTGCCCGAGGCCCGCGAGCAGGAGCCCAACGACCCGGGCGCCCTCGACCCGCTGCCCAAGGACCCGCCCCTGGCGCTGCCCGCGCTGCTGAACGGGCAGATCCTGCCCGGCGACGTCGATCGCTTCCGCTTCCGTGCCCGACAGGGCCAGCAGCTCGTCGTCGCGACCAGCGCGCGGTGGCTCGTGCCGTTCCTCGCCGACGCCGTGCCAGGCTGGTTCCAGGCCACGGTCGCCCTCTACGACGCCAAGGGCAAGGAGGTCGCCTTCGCCGACGACTACCGCTTCGACCCCGACCCCGTCCTGTGCTACACGGTGCCCGCCGACGGCGACTACGAGCTCGAGATCCACGACTCGATCTACCGCGGCCGCGAGGACTTCGTCTACCGCATCGCCGTCGGCGAGCTGCCCTTCATCACCCACGCCTTCCCGCTCGGCGCCCGCGTCGGCAGCAAGACCGTCGCCGCCATCGACGGCTGGAACCTGCCCCGCAAGCGCCTGCCGCTCAACACCCGGCCCGGCGCGCAACGCATCCGACACAGCGCCCTGCTCCACAACGCCTGCCTCTCCAACGAGCTGACCTACGCCGTCGACACCCTCGCCGACTGCGCCGAGGCCGAGCCCAACGACGACCCCAAGACCGCACAGCGGCTCGACCTGCCGCGGATCGTCAACGGCCGCATCGCGGAGCCGGGCGACGTCGACCTCTTCGCCTTCGAGGGCCGCGCCGGCGACAGCGTCGTGGCCGAGGTCCAGGCACGCAGGCTCCACTCCCCGCTCGACTCGCTCCTGCGGCTGACCGACGCCGCGGGACGCGTCGTCGCCTGGAACGACGACCGCATGGTCAAGGACGGCCACCTGCACCCCGACATGGGCCTCCTCACCCACCACGCCGACTCCTACCTGACCGCGCGGCTGCCCGACGACGGGCTCTACCGCGTGCAGGTCGCCGACACCCAGCATCACGGCGGCGCGGCCTACGCCTACCGCCTGCGCATCAGCGCCCCGCGGCCCGACTTCGCGCTGCTCGCGACCCCCTCGAGCCTGACCGTGCCCGCCGGCTGCGCGGCGCTGCTCACCGTCCACGCCCTGCGCAAGGACGGCTTCGACGGCACCATCGAGCTGGCGCTCGCCGACGCGCCGCCCGGCTTCGCGCTCAGCGGCGCGCGCATCCCCAAGGGCCGCCAGTGCGTCCGCATGACCCTGTCGGCGCCGGGCAAGCCGCCCGCGCAGCCCGTCGTCCTGCGTCTCGAGGGCCGCGCGCAGGTCGGCGGCAAGACCCTCACCCGGCCCGTCGCGCCCGCTGACAACGTGATGCAGGCCTTCCTGTGGCGGCACCTGGCGCCGTCGCGGCAGCTCATGGTCGCCGTCACCAAGGCCCGCTGGGGCGCGCTCGCGGCCAGGCGCGCAGGCCGCGGACCCGTCCGCATCCCGGCCGGCGGCACGGCCCAGGTGCGGCTCAAGGTCGCGCGCCGCGTCAGCAAGCAGATCAAGCTCGCGCTCAGCGACCCGCCCAAGGGCATCGCCCTCGACGGCGTGAAGGTCGTCCCCGACGGCCTGACCTTCCAGCTCAAGGCCGAGGCCGACACCGCGAAGGTCGGGCTCGCCGACAGCCTGATCGTCCAGGCCGCCGCCGAGTACGACATCAAGGCCAAGGGCAAGCCAACGGGCAAGAAGCGCCGCACCGCCCTCGGCACCCTCCCCGCCATCCCCTTCGTCGTCGTCAAGCCCTAGCGTAAGCGTCCCGCCTGCGGGGGCTGACGACAAGCGAGAGGCTCGTCGCCACGGTCGAGTCGCGCTGGCTCGTCGTGCCGCGGAGCGGCGGCCCCCGCGTCCCCACGCAGAGCATAGGGACGAGCGCGGACGCGGGCGCGACGTAGCGTAAGCGTCCCGCCTGCGACGGCCTTGTTACAGAAAAATCGCCGCACATTTCGGCGGGGCAAACGCATTGTAGTTATGGAGGGGGTGCGCGCCCCCGGGCACAGGCGCGTCCGGGTTCCAGGTTCCAGGTTCCAGGTTCCAGGAAGAAGCCGACCGCGACCGGTCCCCCGGAACCTGGAACCCGGAACCTGGAACCCGGAACCCGCAACCCGAAACCTGTCTCTTCCGCCGCCAGTCTCAGGAGGTCTGACCATGTACTGGACACCCGACCCCGACCGTCCGCTCACCAAGGTCTGCACGAAGTGCGGGCGGGAGAAGCACCTGATGGAGTTCCACCTCAACTACCAGATCGGCAAGCGTCGGCCCGACTGCAAGGCCTGCCGCCGCGCCGGGTGCCGCCGCTACTACGCCGAGAACGCCCCGGCCTGCCGCGAGAAGGCTCGTCGATACAGGGCAGCGCATCCCGAGCAGACGCGGGAGAGGGTCCGCGAGTGGCTCCGCCGCCATCCTGGGTGGATGCGCGACTACAACCGCCGGTACCGCCGCCGCTACCCCAAGCGGGACGCCTGCCGCCGTGCGTCCCGCGCCCTGCGCGACCTGGGCCTCCTCGAGGTCGGCGACCGTTGCGAGGACTGCGGCGGCGCGGCCGAGGTCATGCATCATCCCGACTACGCCGACCCCTGGCGCGTCGTGCCGCTGTGCGTCTCCTGCCACATGCGCGCCCACAACGCCGCCTGGCGCCGCACCGGCGGCGGCCCCGTCAAGTATCCCGAGGAATACGACGAGGAGTGATGCGTGGCGAGAACAACACGCCAGCGGTTTGGGGCGCGCGCTCACTGCTGAGACGCGACGGAGGGAAGTGGGGGCAACTTGGTGGCGACCTCGTCATACGACAGCTTCGTGGGATGAACGGCTTGGATCATCCTGAGGTCGTGCAGGAACTCCCCTTGCCAGTTGTAGAAGGACATGATCTGCGACAGCCTCTCCAGGTGGAGTTCCGCCTGCTCGGCGGAGCCGAAGCAAAGGTCGTGGAGCGCCAGAGAGGCCTGGCTACTGCCAGACCAGCGGTTCACGTCCTCGACTCCGAGCCAGAAGGCAGCATCCGCGGCGCGCTCTCCCCCGTCTGGGAAGCGAAGCTCCACGCGCAGGATGTCGCGCAGCGCTCTCGTGTCTGCTCTGTAGATATCCTCGGCCTCGAGTTGCTCCCGCAGCTTCGCCAGAAGGGACCCGGCAACCCCTGACTCTCCGAGCGCCTCCATGCAGCGGGTCTGGAGGAGGCGCAGGAAGCGGTTCGCTTCGATCACGTGCTCGTCGAGCTTCTGAAGGGTTGCCAGCGCCTCAGCCGGTTGGCCGACATAGAACTGGAAGTCCGCGAGCGTTGCCACGCAGCTCCCCCATGCTTCCTCGTGCTGCTCGTGACGGGCCATTTCGTCGAGAAGGCTGAGGGCCTCCCCCCACTTTCTGCTTGCGATCAAGATGATCTTCTCGGCTGAGGGCAAGGCGCGCAGCGCCACGTCCCGACGCAGAGTGTACTTGGTGTCGCGCACAGCAGCCAGGTCCTCCCACGCGGCTTCGGGCCTGCGCAGGCGTTCAGCAAGGATCGAGTAGCGCTGGGGCAGGATCGTGTCCAGTTGCATGGGCCCCGTTCTGTCCTGGAGCTCCCGCAGAATGACAAGAGCTCTGGCCAAGAGCTGCTCGGTCTCAACACCCTGCCACCCCGCCGCCGCGCGAACATACACCAACGCAGCCTGGACGGGCCAGTTCACATCCTCCGGGTGCTCATGGAGCTTCTGCTCAACGAACTCCAGCGCTTGGGGCCAGCGCTCAATGCGCTCCAGATGCCTAACTGCCATGAGGGCGTGGGAGGTCCATTGGTCGCTCGGAGCAAGCGCTGCCGCAGAGAGGGCAGCTTCTGTGGCCTGTTCCCATTCGCCAAGGACGCCGAGCAGATGCGCGCGCTGGTAACGCGCCCAAGGAAGCTGAGCGAAAGGCGCGTTTCCGAGCGCCTTGACGAGTTGGGCCACAACTTGTGGCTTCTTCCATCGCTCCTGACCCGCGGAGTGCATCGCGGCCACCAAGGGATCGGCGTTCTCCGGGAAC